>JAJYXA010000299.1 GCA_021791235.1 Pseudomonadota bacterium | reverse complement strand
GCCGCGCTGGCGCGGGGCGGCGCCGATCCAGCGGGCGATCCTGGCGGGCGACACGGAAACCGGCATCACCATCATGCGGATGGATGCCGGGCTCGACACCGGGGCGATGCTTGCAAAAACCGTCGTGCCGATCGGCGACAGCGACACCGCGGCCAGCCTGCACGACGCCCTGGCGGCAGCGGGCGCGGCCGCCATCGTGGCGGCGCTGGCGAATATCGCCACGCTGGTGCCGGTGGCGCAGGACGACAGCCAGGCCACCTATGCCGCCAAACTCAGCAAGGAGGAGGCGCAACTGGACTGGCGCCAGCCCGCCGAGGCGCTGGCGCGCGCGGTGCGCGCCTACAATCCGACGCCCGGCGCGTGGACGCTGCTGGACGGCGCACCGCTGAAAATCTGGTCCGCGCAGGCGGTGGGCGGGACCGGCGCCCTAAAGGACGCCGACTTTCTACGGGCTGAAGCGCGTGAAAGATCGTATGTGCCGGGCATGGTGCTGCGCGCCGACGCGGAGCAACTGGTCGTCGCCTGCGGCAAAGGTGCGCTCGCCTTGCAGGAGGTCCAGCCGGCGGGCGGCAAACGGATGCTCGCTGCGGCGTTTCTCGCCGGACGGCCGCTGGCAGCGGGCACGCGTCTCGGCCGCTACATGAACCGGAAGGCCAACCGGAGCGTGCCCCCTCATGCGTAAGCTGCAAAAACTGGCCGCCGGCGCGCTGGAAGAGGTGCTCGCCGGCGCGGCGCTGCATCAGGTGCTGCCCCGCATCCTGCAGCAGTTGCAAACGCCGGGCGAGCGCGGCGCCCTGCAGGACATCGTGTACGGCAGCCTGCGCCAGCTGGGGCGCCTGGACGCCTGGCTGGCGGCGCTGCTGGAACGCCCGCTGACCGATCCCGAACTCGGCCGGCTGCTGCGCGTGGCCTTGTATCAGCTGGCCTACACCCGCGCGCCGGCGCACGCCGTGGTGCACAACGCCGTCACCGCGGCGGGACCGGGCTGGCGGCGCGGGCTCACCAACGCGGTGCTGCGCAACTTCCAGCGCCGCCGCGCCGAACTGGAAAAAATCGCGGCCGAACTGCCGTCCGCACGCTGGTCGCACCCCGACTGGTGGATCGCCAAACTGCAAGCCGAACACCCGCACCATTGGCAAGGCATCCTCGAAGCCAGCCTGCTGCACCCGCCGTTCACCCTGCGCGTCAATCGCCGCCACGGCGACGTCGCGGGTTATCTGCGGCGCCTGAACGAGGCCGGGCTGCCCGCGCACCAGACCGGCCCGGACGCCGTCACCCTCGACAAGGCGGTGCCGGTGCACACGCTGCCCGGCTTCGACCGGGGCGACGTGTCGGTGCAGGATGCCGGCGCGCAGTGGGCGGCGCGCCTGCTCGATGCGCAGCCGGGCGAGCGAGTCCTGGATGCCTGCGCCGCGCCCGGCGGCAAGACCGGCCATATTCTCGAGCGCGCCTGCGCCAAGACCGCCCGCAAGGGGCAGGCCGTGGTTGTAAAGCCGATCAATCGGCAACAACCACGCACCGCCCAAGGGGCGAGCACCCCGAAGGGCATAAACGTCTGGCGGCGTACTCCTGGCGGGTGCGATGTGGATCTCACCGCGCTCGACGCCGATGCGGCGCGGCTGGCGCGGGTGCGGGAAAATCTCGACCGGCTCCAGCTCTCTGCCACGCTGGTCGAGGGCGACGCCGCCCGGCCCGACGCCTGGTGGGACGGCCGGCCGTTCGACCGCATCCTGGCCGACGTGCCGTGCAGCGCCTCCGGCGTGGTGCGCCGCAACCCCGACATCAAATGGCTGCGCCGTCCCGACGACATCGCTCAATTTGCCGCGCAGCAGGCCGTTATGCTGGAGGCACTCTGGCGGCTGCTGGCCCCGGGTGGTACATTGCTTTACGCCACCTGCTCCATATTCGATGAAGAAAACGAAGGCCAGGTGCGTGCGTTCCTGGCGCGCCATGCAAGCGATGCCGAGCGCTGTCCGCTTCCTGAACCTTTGTCCGACGGGCCGCTGCTGCCCGATGCCGAGCATGATGGTTTCTTTTACGCCCTGCTGCGCAAGACTTGACCCGGCATTGCGCTGGCTGGCTGCGCTGCTGCTGGGCTGCTGGCTGGGCGCGGCGGGCAGCGCGCTGGCCAATGACAAAAGCGCGATCAAACGGGCCGAAATCCGGGCCGCGCCGCAAGGCTATGTGCTGGATGCGGATGTCGACATCGTGCTCAACCGCACGCTGGAAGATGCCTTGACCAAGGGCATCAACCTGCATTTTCTGCTCGAACTTGAACTGACCCGGCCGCGCAGCTGGTGGTTTGACGAAGACGTGGCCGAGCCGGTGCGCAAGATGCGGATTTACTACCATCTGCTGCTGCGCCGCTATGTCGTCGAGTCGGGCTACGTCACGCGGACCGCCGCCACCCTGGGCGAAGCGCTGGCCCTGTTGGGACGGGTCGACGACTGGCAGGTGCTGGAGCGCGGCGCGCTCAAACCCGGACAGCGCTACGACGCCCGCCTGCGTTTGCGCCTCGACACCGCGCAATTGCCCAAGCCGCTGTCCATCGGCGCGGTCACCAGCGACAAATGGGAACTGGCCACCCCCTGGTTCGACTGGTCGTTCGATGCGCCCGCCGCGCCCTCCTCCTCGCAGCCCCTGCCCTGATGCGCAGTCTGATCGCCGCCGCCCTCATCATGGGCATCGCGCTGCTGACGCTGCTGTTTTATGCCAGCGGCGACAGCGCCGTATTCTCCGACACCCTGCCTACCCTGTTCGTCGGCGGCGGCGTGCTCGGGGTGGCGCTGCTGGTGCTGCTGGGCTGGCGTCTGTGGTGGCTGCAAAAGCGCATCCGCCGCGGCGTGTTCGGCGCCAAGCTCACGCTCAAGCTGCTGGCGATGTTCGGCGTCGTCGCCATGCTGCCCGGTCTGGTCGTATATGGCGCCTCGGTGTTCTTTCTCAATCGTTCGATCGAAACCTGGTTCGACGTGCGGGTCGACAACGCGCTGGCCTCCGGCGTCAATCTCGGCCAGGCGGCGCTCGACGACCTGCTGCGCGAACTGGAAAAAAAGGCGCAGCGCATGGCGCTGACGCTGTCGGACGAAGGCATGGGCTCGATCATCACCAGCCTCTCCACCCTGCGCGAGCAAAGCGCGGTGCAGGAACTGACGCTGTTCGACGAGCGCGGCGGCGTGATCGCCCATGTCAGCGGCGAGCGCGGCACCCTGCTGCCGGTGCTGCCCGAGCGCAGCGTGCTGTGGCAGGTGCGGCAGCAGCAGCCCTACAGCCGCATCGAGGAAGTGCCCGAGCGCGGTCTCGTCATGCACGTCATCGTGCCGGTGTATACCAGTTCACTGGCCGGCGATACGCGCGTGCTGCAGCTGGTGCAGCCGGTGCCGGCCAGCCTGGCGCGCGACGCGCAGGCGGTGCAGCTGGCGTACCAGGAATACCAGCAGATCGCGGTCTCGCGGCTGGGGCTGAAGCGTATCTACGGCGTCGCATTGACGCTGACGCTGATGCTGGCCTTGCTGATGACCCTGGTCATCGCCTATCTGCTGTCGGAGCGCCTCGGTGCGCCGCTGCGCTCGCTGGCGCGCGGCACCCGTGCGGTGGCCAAGGGCGATTTCTCGCAGATGCCGTCGGTGAAAAGCCGCGACGAGCTGGGCGTGCTGATCCAGTCGTTCAACCGCATGACCCGCCAGCTCTCCGACGCGCGCGAACAGGTTGCGCGGAACCATCAGCAGACCGAGCAGGCTAAGGCCTTTCTCGAACGGGTGCTGGCCAACCTGTCGTCCGGCGTGGTGGTGTTCGACGACGCCCTGCGGGTGCGCACGATGAACAGCGCGGCGGCGCAGATTCTGGGTGTGGACGCGGCTGCGCTCGACACCCGGCCGCTCGCCGGGCTGGGGCAGCCGGGCGAGGCCCTGCACGCGTTCGGCGCGACGGTGGCCGCGCACTTCGGCGAGCACGAAGGCGAATGGCAGGAGCAGGTCGATTATGCCGGCCCCGGCGGCAACCAGTCGCTGCTGCTGCGCGGCACCCGCCTGCCGCCGGGCGTGGAACGTGGCTACGTGCTGGTGTTCGACGACGTGACCAAGCTGATCGATGCCGAACGCAATGCCGCATGGAGCGAAGTGGCGCAGCGGCTGGCGCACGAGATCAAGAACCCGCTCACTCCGATCCAGCTGTCGGCCGAGCGCATCGCGCGCAAGCTCGATGGGCGGCTGGAAGCGGCGGACGCCGAGTTTCTGGCGCGCGCCACGCAAACCATCGTCAGCCAGGTCGCCGCCATGAAAAGCATGGTCGACGCATTTGCCGGCTATGCGCGGATGCCGCGTGCCAAGCTCGATGCGCTCGACCTCAATGCGCTGGTGCGCGAAGTGCTGGCGTTATATGACGCCAGGGCCCTCGGATTGCAGCTGCACCTCGATGCCGATTTGCCGCGCATTGCGGGCGACTCCACATTATTGCGCCAGGTGATACATAATCTGTTGCAAAATGCGCAGGATGCGCTGACCGGTCACTCCGCACCGTGTGTCGAAGTCAGCACGCGCCTCAACAACCATGCAGTTTGTTTGACCGTAACGGACAATGGAGCCGGGTTTCCGGAGCATCTGATGACGCGGCTGTTCGAGCCATACGCAACCACCAAGGCCAAGGGAACCGGTCTGGGTCTGGCCATCGTCAAGAAAATCGTCGAAGAGCATCACGGTAAAATCCAGATCGAAAACCTCAAATCAGGCGGTGCCGCCATCCGCATCGCACTGCCCGTTTTCGCAGCAGTCGGGGAGCGCACGTGAGCGGGCATATTCTCGTCGTCGACGACGAAGTGGGCATTCGTGAGTTGTTGTCGGAAATCCTGACCGACGAGGGCTACGACGTGCATCTGGCGGAAAACGCCGAGGCGGCGCGGGCCTTTCGCGCAGCGCGTCGCCCGGATCTGGTCCTGCTCGACATCTGGATGCCCGACACCGACGGCGTGACGCTATTGAAGGAATGGGCGGGGGGCGGCCAGCTCACCATGCCGGTGGTGATGATGTCCGGCCACGGCACGATCGATACCGCGGTCGAAGCCACCAAGCTCGGCGCGGCCGATTTCCTGGAAAAACCGGTAGCGCTGGCCAAGCTGATCGACACCGTCGGCAAGGCGATCAAGCGCGGCGTGGCCCTGCCCCGGCGCGCGCCCAGCATGGACCTGTCGGCGCTCGGCCGCAGCCCGCTGATTCTCGAACTCAAAAAGCGCCTGACCCAGATCGCCGGCAACACCGCGCCGGTGTTGCTGTTGGGCGAGCCCGGCAGCGGCTTCGAAATCTGCGCCCATTTCCTGCATCAGCCCGGCAGTCCGTGGGTCGAGATCAAGGACCGCGCGCGCCTGGTGTCCGACCCGCTGAGCTTTGTCGAGGCGCTCGGCAACGGCACCCTCTATCTGCCGGATGCCTGTGAGCTCGCACGCCTGGAGCAGAAAGGCCTGGGACTGCTGCTCGACCGCATGGAAGGCAGCGGCGCGCGTCTGGTGTGCGCCAGCAACCGCAGCCTCGACGCCATGGTAGCGGCGGGCGAATTCGACAGCCGCCTGTTCTACCGTCTGTCCAGCCTGGCCATCCAGGTGCCGCCCTTGCGCGAGCATCGCGAAGACGTGCCCGAGATCGCCAACTTCATGCTGGCGCAGCTGATCGAAGCGGGCGTCTGCCCGGTGCGGCGGCTGACCACGCCGGCCCTGAACCAGCTGCGCAACTTCGACTGGCCGGGCAATCTGACGCAGCTCAACAACGTGGTGCGCACGCTGGCGGTCACCGCGCTGGCGAGCGAAATCGACGCCGTCGACGTCAACCGCGTGCTCGCCCCGATGAAGCACGCGGCGCCCGCCGTGGCCCACGGCATCCCGCTCGACATCCCGCTGCGCGAGGCGCGCGACGCCTTCGAGCGCATGTATTTCGAGCACCTGATCCAGAAGGAAGGCGGCAGCATGACGCGGGTTGCCGACAAATCCGGCCTGGAGCGTACCCACCTCTACCGCAAGCTCAAACAGCTGAATATCCGGCATGGCCGGCGTCTCGACGAAGACCTGTGACATGGGTGAGACGTCGGGCGTGAGGAGTGGGCCGCCCCCGGCAAGAGGCAAGGCTTCGGTTTTCCGGCTTACCCCTCGCCCCTTGCCCCTCGCCTCATTATGAAAATCATCATCCTCGGCGCCGGCCAGGTCGGCGCCAACCTCGCCGCCAGCCTGGTGGCGGAAAACAACGACATCACCGTGGTCGACCTGGACACCGGGCGGCTGTCGCTGCTGCAGGACCGCTTCGACCTGCGCACCGTGCGCGGCCACGCGGCCCATCCCTCCACCCTGAAGCGGGCCGGGGCGGACGATGCCGACATGCTGGTGGCGGTCACCCAGAGCGACGAAACCAATCTGGTGGCCTGCCGCCTGTCGGCCACCCTGTTCAACATTCCCACCCGCATCGCGCGGATCCGCTCGAACGATTTCCTGGAGACCGAAGGCGACTTCCTGGCCGAGCATTTCGGCGTCGATCACATCATCAGCCCGGAGCAGGAGGTGACCGACACCCTGCGCCGCCTGATCGAGCATCCCGAGGCGCTGCAGGTGCTGGATTTCGCCGACGGCAAGTTGCGGCTGGTGGCGGTGCGCGCCTACCACGGCGGGCCGCTGGTCGGCCACGAACTGCGGGACATCAAGCGTCACACGCCGAAGATCGACGCCCGGGTGGCGGCGATCTACCGGCGCGACCGCGGCATCGTGCCGAAGGGCATCACGGTGATCGAGCCGGGCGACGAGGTGTTCTTCCTCGCCCGCAAACAGGACATCTCCGTCGTCATGCGCGAACTGCGCCGCATGGAGCGGCCGGTCAAGCGCGTGATGATCGCCGGCGGCGGCAACATCGGACGGCGTCTGGCGGCATCGCTCGAGCGCAATTACGAAGTCAAGCTGATCGACCACAACAAGGCCACCTGCGCGCTGCTGGCCGAGCAGCTGCACCGCACCCTGGTGTTGCAGGGCGACGCCACCGACGAAGAGTTGCTGGAGCAGGAAAACGTCGAATCGATCGACGTGTTCTGCGCGCTCACCAACGACGACGAGGACAACATCATGTCGGCGCTGCTGGCCAAGCGCATGGGCGCGCAGCGGGTGATCGCCCTGATCAACCGTTCGGCCTACGTCGACCTGGTGCAGGGCGGCGAAATCGACATCGCCATTTCACCTGCGCAGGCCACGGTCGGACCCTTGCTATCCAAAATCCGGCGCGGCGACATGGTGGCGGTGCATTCCCTCCGACGCGGCGCGGCCGAGGTGCTGGAGGCGGCGGTGCATGGCGACGCCAGGACCTCCCGGGTCGTGGGCCGGCGCATCGAGGAGATCGACCTGCCCGAAGGCGCGGCGATCGCCGCGCTCATCCGCAACAACGACGTCATCATCGCCCACCATGACACGCTGATCGAGGCGGAGGATCACCTCATCCTGTTCGCGCTCAACAAGCGCATCATTCCCAAGGTGGAAAAACTGCTCCAGGTGGGCTTCGGTTACTTCTGATGTCCCGCATTGCCCCCGTTCTGAATGTGCTGTCCAAGGTGATCATGTTGTTCTCGGCCACCTTTCTTCTGCCGCTGACCCTGTCCTGGCTGCTCGCCGACGGGGCGCAGCGCGCCTACGACGAAGCCATCGTCATCACGTTTGCAGCGGGGGCGCTGATCTGGCTTTTCACCCGGAAATCGCAGCGCGAACTGCAGACCCGCGACGGATTCCTGTTGGTGCTGCTGGCGTGGACCGGCCTGCCGGCCTTTGCCACCCTGCCCCTCCTCATATACCTGCCGGATCTCTCGTTTACCGATGCCTATTTCGAAACGGTATCGGGCATTACCACGACGGGCTCCACGATTCTGTCCGGTCTGGACACGCTGCCCATGTCCATCAATCTGTGGCGCGGCCTGCTGGTCTGGCTGGGCGGCATGGGGCTGATCGTGCTGGCGGTCGCCATCCTGCCGCTGCTGGGCGTGGGCGGGATGCAGATATACAAGGCCGAAACCCCGGGGCCGATGAAAGATACCAAACTCACGCCGCGCATTACCGAAACGGCCAAGGGACTGTATCTGGTCTATGTCGGCATCTCGATCGCGTGCGGCCTCTCCTACTGGCTGGCCGGCATGACGCCGTTCGACGCCGTCATGCACACCTTTTCCACCATGGGGCTGGGCGGGTTTTCCTCGCACGATGCCAGTTTCGCTTACTGGGACTCGCCCGTTATCGAAGCAGTCACGGTTGTGTTCATGCTGGTGGCCGGGATCAATTTCTCCACGCATTTTCTGGCGTGGCGGCAACGTTCGGCCACCGCCTACCGGCTTGATCCGGAGGCGCGCTGGTTTCTGACCGTGACCCTCGCCAGCGCGCTCATGATCGCGATTTACCTGACCGCCATGGGGGTTTACCCCGACTTTTTTCAGGCGTTGCGCTTCTCCTTGTTCAATACCGTTTCGATCGCCACGACGACCGGGTTCGCCAACACCGATTACAACCAGTGGCCCATTTTTGCGCCGCTGTGGATGCTGTTTCTGTCCTGCTTCGCCTCCTGCTCGGGCAGTACCGGCGGCGGCATGAAAATGGTGCGCGCCCAGCTCCTGTTCAGGCAGGGGCGACGCGAACTGACCCGCCTGATTCATCCGGCAGCGCGGTTGCCGGTCAAACTGGGCGGTCAGGTGGTGCCCAACAATGTCATCTATGCCGTGCTGGCTTTTGCCTTCCTGTATGTGTTCGCCATCATCGTCATGACCCTGCTCATGACCGCCAGCGGGCTGGAGTTCATCACGGCGTTTTCCGCGGTGATCGCTTCCATCAACAACACCGGCCCCGGGCTGAACCAGGTGGGCCCCGCTACAAACTACGCGAGCCTCACCGATTTCCAGACCTGGATCTGCACCATCGCC
>JAJYXA010000260.1 GCA_021791235.1 Pseudomonadota bacterium | reverse complement strand
AACCCATCGTCACCGCATTGCGCGAAATCGCCGCGGGCAAGGTCGGCCGTGAAATCCTCAACCGGGGCCGCGCCTGAGCCCTCGCCTGCACGACAACCGGCGCACGCCAGCCGCGCGCCGTCGATGACGCACGAATTCGAATCGCTGCGCCCGGCCTTGGCCTACCTGCCGCCGGGCGAAATCGGCACCATCGAAGACGCCTACGAGTTCAGCCGCCGCGCTCACGAAGGCCAGTTCCGCAAGAGCGGCGAACCCTACATCTCCCATCCGCTTGCTGTCGCCGGCATTCTCGCCGGCTGGCATCTTGACGCGCAGACCCTGTGCGCTGCGCTGCTGCACGACGTGGTGGAAGACACCCCGGCCACGGCAAGCGAAATCGAGACACGCTACGGCAAGGCGGTGGCGCTGCTGGTCGAGGGCGTCTCCAAGCTCGACAAGCTGGCGTTCGCCTCCGAGCAGCACGCGCAGGCGGAGAACTTCCGCAAGATGCTGCTGGCGATGGCGCAGGACGTACGGGTGATCCTGGTCAAGCTGGCCGATCGCCTGCACAACATGCACACCATGGGCGCGATGCCCGCCGAAAAGCGCCGCCGCATCGCCACCGAAACGCTGGAGATCTACGCGCCGATCGCCAACCGGCTGGGGCTGCACTCGGTCTACCAGGAACTGGAAGACCTCGGCTTCCGCTACAGCCACCCCAACCGCTACCAGGTACTGTCCAAGGCGGTGAAGGCGGCGCGCGGCAACCGCCGCGAGCTGGTCGACAAGGTCAAGATTGCGCTGCAGGACAAGCTCGAGCAGTGCAAGATCGAGGCCACCATCACCGGGCGCGAGAAACACCTCTACAGCATCTACCGCAAGATGCAGGAAAAGAATCTGGCGTTCTCCGAGGTGTTCGACATCTACGGCTTTCGCGTGGTGGTGCGCGACCAGCCCACCTGCTACCTGGCGCTGGGCGCCCTGCATTCACTGTACAAGCCGATCCCCGGAAAATTCAAGGACTACATCGCGATCCCCAAGGCCAACGGCTACCAGTCGCTGCATTCCATCCTGTTCGGCCCCAACGGCACCCCGATCGAGATCCAGATCCGTACCACCGACATGAACCGTCTGGCCGAGTCCGGCGTCGCCTCGCACTGGATGTACAAGTCCGCCGACGCCGCGCTGAACGACGTGCAGACGCGCACCCACCGCTGGCTGCAGTCGCTGCTCGACATCCAGGCCGATCACGGTGATTCGCCCGAGTTTCTCGAGCACATCAAGGTCGACCTGTTTCCCGACGAAGTCTACGTGTTCACCCCCAAGGGCAAGATCATGGCGCTGCCGCGCGGCGCTACGGCAGTGGATTTCGCCTTCGCCGTGCATACCGATGTCGGCCGCCACTGCATCGCAGTGAAAATCAATTACGAGCTGATGCCGCTGCGCACCCAGCTCCGAAACGGCGACCACGTCGAGATTCTCACCGCGGCCAACGCCAGCCCCAACGCGGCCTGGCTCAACTTCGTCGTCACCGGCAAGGCGCGCTCGCACATCCGCAACTACCTGCGCAACACGCGGGTGGAAGAAGCGGCCGCGTTGGGCGAGCGCCTGCTCAAGAACGCCATCGCTGCGCTCAACCCGGAGGCGACCGAGCCCGATCCCGCGGTATGGGACCGCGTGGTCAAGGACTACGGCCTGCAGAGCCGACAGGAGTTGTTTTCCGGGATAGGCCTCGGCAGAAAGCTGCCGCTGGTGGTGGCCCATCAGCTGCTGCACGTGCAGGGCGAAAAAACCGGCGAGCCGGCGCATCCCCATGCCATCAGCATCCGCGGCACCGAAGGCATCGCGGTCGAACTGGCACAGTGCTGTCACCCGATTCCCGGCGATCCCATTCTCGGCTTCATCCACAAGGAACGCGGCCTCATCATCCACACCCACGACTGCCCGTCGATTCGCGCCTTCCGCACCGACCCCGACAAATGGCTGGACGTCGAGTGGGAAGCCGAACCCGGCCACATGTTCGACGTCTCGATCAAGGTCGTCGTCGGCAACCAGCGCGGCGTGCTGGCCAAGGTCGCGGCGGCGATCGCCGAACACGGCTCCAATATCGGCAACGTCGCGATGGAAGAGGAGGACGGCAGCCCCTACACCGTGCTGTTCTTCACCGTGCAGGTGGAAAACCGCATGCACCTCGCACGCGTGATGCGCGGCCTGCGCGTGCTGCCCGACGTGGTGCGGATTTTCCGCATCAAGGGGAAAAAGGACGGCCGCGCCACGCAAACCCAATAATCAGGCACCAGGAAATCCAGCATGAACAAACGCATCATCCAGACCGCCGACGCACCGGCCGCGATCGGCACCTATTCGCAGGCCGTGCGAGTCGATCACACGGTCTACATGTCGGGCCAGATCGGACTCGACCCTGCCTCGATGCAACTGGTCGACGGCATCGACGCGCAGATCCACCAGGTATTCAAGAACCTGGCTGCCGTAGCGACTGCGGCGGGCGGCTCCCTGGCCGACGTGGTGAAGCTGAACGTGTTCCTCGCCGACCTCGGCCACTTCCCCAGGGTCAATGAAATCATGGCCGGCTATTTCAGCCAGCCCTACCCGGCACGCGCAGCAGTCGGCGTGGCTGCGCTGCCGCGCGGCGCGCTGGTCGAGGCCGACGCCGTGATGGCCCTGGAATAGGGCGTGTTAACACTAATTTCGCGCCCGCGTTGCCGCGAGAAAGCGATGGATGCAAGGCGCGGCGCGCCGGCAAGGGCCATCCCTTGCCAAGCGGCGCAACGCCGCAGACACGCTTTCTCGCGGCAACCCGAAGGGACGGGCCGATTCGGGCGCATCCCTTTGTCGCGAGCCGCTTGCAGTGAACGACACTGCGGCGCATCTCGCTTCGCGGACTGCATCCCGAATCGGCCTCGTCGCGGGCGTGAAATTAGTGTTAACAGGCCCTAAGCATTTGAAGACGGCGTCGCCGTTTTCCTTCCCGGTCAGTCCGGCGCTCGCCGCCAAACTCGCCAAACTGGGCCTCACCCGTGACGCCGACTTGGTGTTGCACCTGCCGTTGCGCTGGGAGGACGAAACCCGCATCACGCCGATCCGCGACCTGATGCCGGGCGAGACCGCACAGGTGCAGGCAGTGGTTCGTGAGGCCAGCGTTGCCTACCGGCCGCGCCGTATGCTGACGGTGACGGTTGAGGATGCCGGCGGCGTGCTCGGCATCCGCTTCCTGAATTTTTACCCCAGCCATCTCAAGCTGTTCCAGCCGGGACAAATCTTTCGCTTCAACGGCGAAGTCCGTGGCGGATTTCTGGGGCTGGAGATGGTGCACCCGCGCTTCGCCAAGGCCGACGACGACACGCCGCTGCCGACACAACTGACACCCGTCTATCCCACCACCGCCGGACTCGGCCAGACCACGCTGCGCAAGGCGGTCGAACGCGCATTGGCGGCACCGATTCCCGACACGCTGCCTGCCGACTGGCTGGCAAAGCTTGACCTGCCGGAACTGGAAGCCAGCATCCGTTTGCTGCACCAGCCGCCGCTCGACAGCGCACTCGCCGAACTCGAATCGCGCCGCCATCCGGCCTGGCAGCGACTCGCCTTCGACGAACTGCTTGCGCAGCAGCTGTCGCTGGCCACCGCGCGCCAGCAGCGTACATCGCGTCCGACCCGGCCCTTGCCCGCGCGCCAGCAACTGACGGTCGCGTTCACCCGCGCGCTGCCGTTTGCGCTGACCGCCGCGCAGGCGCGCGCCTGGCAGGAAATCAGCACCGACCTGGCGCAGCCGCACCCGATGCGCCGCCTGCTGCAAGGCGACGTCGGCAGCGGCAAGACCGTGGTGGCGGCGCTGGCCTGCCTGCAGGCGATCGAAAACGGCTTTCAGGCCGCCTTCATGGCACCGACCGAAATCCTCGCCGAACAGCATTACCGCAAGCTGGCGCCGCCTCTGTCAGCGCTGGGCGTGCGCTGCACCTGGGTGTCGGGCAGCCAGCGCAAGTCGGAGCGCAGCGCCGCCTGGCAGGCGATTGCTGCGGGCGAGGCCGAGCTCGCATTCGGCACCCACGCGCTGTTCCAGGAAGCCGGCAGCTTCCAGAGACTGGGCGTAGCGGTAGTCGACGAGCAGCACCGTTTCGGCGTCGGCCAGCGGTTGGCGCTGATGCAGAAAGGCACGGAACCGCACCAGTTGATGATGAGCGCGACGCCGATCCCGCGCACGCTGGCGATGAGCTTCTTTGCCGACCTCGACGTCTCGGTGATCGACGAGCTGCCGCCGGGCCGAACGCCTATCATCACAAAATTAGTGAGCGCCGCGCGCCGCGACGACGTGCTGGCACGCGTGCGCGAAGCCTGTCTCGCCGGTGGCCAGGCCTACTGGGTGTGCCCGCTGATCGAGGAATCGGAGAAATTGCAATTGCAGACCGCGCAGGACACCTACGCGACGCTGGCGGAGCAGTTGCCCGACCTGCGCATCGGCCTCGTGCACGGGCGACTGAAAGCGGACGAAAAGCAGGCGGTGATGGCCGCTTTCCAGGCACATGAGATCGACCTGCTGGTGGCGACCACCGTCATCGAGGTCGGCGTCGACGTGCCCAATGCCGCGCTGATGGTGATCGAGCACGCCGAGCGCATGGGGCTCGCGCAACTGCACCAGCTGCGCGGACGGGTCGGGCGCGGCAGCCGCGAATCGGTGTGCGTGTTGCTGTATGAAACGCCGCTGTCGGAGCTGGCAAGGGCACGGCTCAAGGTCATTTTTGAACTCACCGACGGCTTCGAGATCGCGCGCCAGGATTTGCTGCTGCGCGGGCCGGGCGAACTGCTCGGGCACCGCCAGAGCGGGCTGCCGATGCTGCGCTTCGCCGATCTGGAACGCGACGTCACGCTGCTGGAAGCGGCGCGCGACCTGGCGCAACGCTGCCTGGCCCACCACCCCGACATCGCCGCGCGCCACATGGAACGCTGGATCGGCCAGCGGCAGGCCCTGACGTCGATCTAGGGCGCGTTCTTGCTCCGCTGCGGCATAATGCCCACTTTCCGCATTCAGAATCGCGCCGTGCTCAACTCCCGGCAGGGCTGGCTTGCCCACCCATTCTTGCTTCCGCGGTCGCTGCGTACCTGGCTCAGCGACCGCGGTTCGCTCACCCAGCGCCTGAAATCGCACTGCGCATCGTTTCGCGTGGTGCCGCTTGCGACCGGACTGGCGCGCGCCAACGCCGACGAATACGCACCGCTTGGCGTGGCGCCAGGCACGCGTGTCTATGTGCGCGAAGTCCTGCTGCTGTGCAACGAAGTTCCGGTGGTGTTTGCCCACAGCGTGCTGCCGCCTGCCGGCCTGCGCGGCGGCTGGAGCGGCATCACCCGGCTCGGCAGCCGCTCGCTCGGTGAAGCCCTGTTCAGCGACCATCGCATCGCGCGCCAGCCCCTGGCCTACCGCCAGGTTCAGCGCGATCATCCGCTATACCACGCCGCGGCCAGACAACAGGCGGTGGCTGCTAGTTGCCTGTGGGCGCGCCGTTCCGTTTTCTCCCTCAACCACCATCCGCTCCTGGTGACCGAAGTCTTTCTGCCAGCCATCCACGCGCCATGACCCTGACCGAACGCCTGACCCATTACGAAAAACTGATGCGGCTCGACAAGCCGATCGGCATTCTATTGCTGATGTGGCCCACCCTGTGGGCACAGTGGCTCGCCAGCAACGGCAGTCCGAACTGGCTGATCCTGTGGATTTTCGTCATCGGCGTGGTGTTGATGCGTTCGGCCGGTTGCGTCATCAACGATTACGCCGACCGCGATTTCGACCCGCACGTGGCGCGTACCCGCGAGCGTCCGCTGGCCGCCGGCAAGGTATCACCCAAAGAAGCGCTGCTGCTGGCTGCGGGATTGTCGCTGCTGGCGTTCCTGCTGATCCTGCCGCTCAACGCGCTGGTGCTGAAGCTGTCGGTTGTCGCGCTGTTTCTGGCCGCCAGCTACCCCTTCACCAAGCGCTTCTTTGCGATTCCGCAGGCCTACCTCGGCATTGCGTTCGGCTTCGGCATCCCGATGAGCTATGCCGCGTTGTGGAACGAGGTTCCGCGCGAAGCGTGGATGCTGTTGGGCGCCAATGTCTTCTGGGCGATCGCCTACGACACCGAATATGCGCTGGTCGATCGCGCGGACGATCTCAAGATCGGCATCAAGACGTCTGCCATCACCTTCGGCCGCTACGACCTCGCCGCCATTGCGCTGTGCTATGCCGCGACGCTGGGGCTGCTCGGCTGGGTCGGCTGGCAGCGGGGGATGGGCGTGGCGTTCTACGGCGGTTTGCTCGTGGCGGCGACGATTGCGCTCTACCACATGAGGCTGATCCGGCAGCGCGATCCGCAGCAATGCTTTCGCGCCTTCCTGCACAACACCTGGTTCGGCGCCGCGGTGTTCGGCGGCATCGCACTCCACTTCCTGCTGCGCGGCTTATGACGGGCAGGCCACGCGCGACTGCCGGCTGTTCGGGTAGGCCTGTTTGATTCCGCTCAGGCTTTTCAGCGTATCCGGATCCTCGCTGCGAATCACGAAGTAGAAGTCCGTCCCCTGGCGCGGCAGCACTTCCACGCGGGTACCGAGCACGCCCTTGCCTTCCGCTTCGAGAACGCGCCGCTGCGCCGCGTCGACGTCGGCATAGAGGCCGAGCGAAATGGCGTTGCGCCAGGCACCGTCCTTGACCACGAATGCATCCTTCAGCCCGGCAGCCGCCAGTTCGCTCAACTTGGCCGCCGCTGATTCCGCGCTCGGCAGGGGCGGGAATATAACCCACTGTCGCGTATTCAACGGCACTTCGGTGAACGACATCACGCGCTCACCCGCCAGCGATTTGAGTTGCTGACGCACCTGGGCAAACTCATCGCGGCTCAATCCACGCCACTCCACACACAGCGCCTGCGTCGCCGCAGCCGGCGGCGCCTCCTTCGAGGCAAGCGCAGACTGGCTGCGCAGACTGAGGCGATCCACGTTCAGCGACGCCGTCGGGGCGGCATTCTCCTGCGGCCACTGGCCACGCCCGAGAAAGAATCCGGCCACCGCAAGGTTGGCGGCCAGCAATGCCCATGCAATCCATTTCATGAAGAGATAGCCCCTCGTGCAACGCAATCTATACCCTCGAGCACCAGCGCAGGCACATGCTCGGCCGGCACGCTCAGGTGCGACAACACGGTCTCGGCATCGCCTCCGGTCAGCAGGCAGCGCGGCGCCATTCCTGTAGCCTCGGCCAGACGCGCATGCTGCTGCGTGATGGCGCCGCACAGCGCCGCCACGATCCCGCTTTGCACGGCATCAGCCGTGGTGCGCGGAAAGGCCTGCCAGTCGCCGGTTGCAACTTCGACGCGCGCCGTGTGTTGCAATGCCTGTCGCATCAAACGCACGCCGGGCACGATCACGCCACCCAGGAAGGTGCCCGCGGCGGACAGCGCATCCACGGTCATCGCTGTCCCGACCGACACGACCAGTGCCGTTTCGCAGATGTGCTGGCGCGCAGCAATCAGCGCCATCCAGCGATCCACGCCCAACTGCTTGGGGTTCAGGTAGGTGTTTTTCACGTTGCCAAAATCGGCTTCGGCGGCAAGCCAGGTCGGAGTGATACCTGCCGCCTCCAGCAACGTGGCAATCTGTTGGTCGTGTGCAGCGCTTGCCACGCTGGCGATGAAGCACTCGGTGCCGCGTCTCAACTGCGCCTCCAAAGCCGACCAGGCGGCATAATCGCTACGGCCGGTCGCCTGCCAGCGCCCATCCTCAACCACCGCCCATTTCAGGCTGGTGTTGCCGGCATCGAGCAACAGGCGGCGTCCGCTCATCCCGTACCGCCAAGGCGCAGACTGATTTCGCCGCCACTGTAAGGGTTCAATATCGACTGGGCGTCGCGCAGCAGAAAGGCACCCGTTTCGTCGACGCCGCACGCCACGCCCTGGACGCTGCGCGCATCCGGCAAGGCCAATGCGACAGCCCTGCCGGCATAGGCATCCAGCGCCAGCCATTCCTCGCGCAGCGCCGCGAATCCATGCTGACGGAAGACGCTTAATGCCGCGTTCAGCTCCAGCAGGCAGTCCGCCAGCAGTTGGTTGCGTCCCACCGTCACCCCCATTTCGGCCAGGTCGACCACGGCCTGATCGACCGCATCGCGTTGCGCCTCATTGAGCCTGACGTTCAGCCCGACACCCACCACGGCGAAGGCGGCGCCATGCATGTCGCCCTGTACCTCGACCAGTATCCCCGCCAGTTTGCGATAGTCCACCAGGATGTCGTTGGGCCATTTCAATCGGGCAGTGTGGCGGCTATGACGGTTCACCGCACGCGCGATAGCCAGCCCGACGACAAGACTCAGGCCCGCGAGCGACTGCAGGCCTGTATCGAAGCGCCACAGCACCGAAAACGTGAGGCTGCCGCCCAGCACTGAATGCCACTGGCGGCCGCGCCGCCCCCTGCCGGTATGCTGATGCTCGGCACAGAACAGCGTGCCATCGGCGGCGCCGCCCAGCGCGGCGGCCATCAAGGCCGTGTTGGTCGAGTCCACACCGTCCAGCACGTGTATCGTATAGGCATCGGTTGCCGCTCCCAGATGGCGCTCGACAGCCGCGCCATCCAGCCACTCCACGGGCTCGGGCATGCGATAACCGCGTCCGCGTACCGCATGGATCGCCAGGCCCATGGCCTCGGCTTGGGAAAACACATTGAAGATGCTGGCGCGGGACAGACCGAACTCATCCGCCAACGCCTGGCCCGAATGGAAACGGCCGTCGGACAAACGTCGCAAAAGGGGAAACAGCGCTTTGTGGGGACGGGTATGCACCCGCCGAATTTTACATGCCTTGGACGTTGATTTTTCTGAGCAATAAAAAACCCCCTCTTTTTGGGAGGGGGTTTTGTTGTCCTTCAGGGATGGCCTGAAGGACGGTGTAAGGAGTCTGACGATGACCTACTTTCACAGGCGA
>JAJYXA010000441.1 GCA_021791235.1 Pseudomonadota bacterium | reverse complement strand
TATTGCTTGCCGCCGGTTTTGATGACTGCGTACATGGGGGGTCTCCAACCAATACGAACCCAGGAAAGCGCGAGATTTTAGCGGTGAATACGCGGCGAGTCAAACGATTTGACGCACCCCATCCAGGATTATCGCGGTGCAAGCGATGAAAAACCGCGGACGGGCTGCTACCATTGCAGGATTTCCCAACAACAAGCCCCTATCGTGTCCCTGGAGAGCCTGCAATCCTTTCTGGCCGACGACATGCGCGCCGTCGACCATGTCATTCGCCAAAGCCTGTATTCCGACGTGGTGCTGATCCGCCAGGTTTCCGAGTACATCATCAACAGCGGCGGCAAGCGCCTGCGCCCGGCGCTGGTCCTGCTGTCGGCCGGCTGCTTCAATTATCAGGGGCACGCCCACCACGAACTCGCCGCGGTGGTCGAATTCATCCACACCGCCACCCTGCTGCACGACGACGTGGTCGACGAATCGGAATTGCGACGCGGCCGCGAAACCGCCAATGCCCTGTTCGGCAACGCCGCCAGCGTGCTGGTCGGCGACTTCCTCTATTCGCGCGCCTTCCAGATGATGGTGGCGGTCGACAACATGGAAGTCATGCGCATCCTGTCCGACGCCACCAACACCATCGCCGAAGGCGAGGTGCTGCAGCTGCTGAACTGCCACGATCCCGACATCGACGAAGAAAATTACCTGCGCGTCATCCGCTACAAGACCGCCAAGCTGTTCGAGGCCGCGGGCCGGCTGGGCGCCGTCATTGGCGGCGGCACTGAGGAAGAAAAGGACGCGCTGGCGCGCTACGGCATGCATCTCGGCACTGCATTCCAGCTGATCGACGACGTGCTGGACTACTCCGGCGATTTCCTCAAAACCGGCAAGAACATCGGCGACGACCTCGCCGAAGGCAAGCCCACCCTGCCGCTGCTGTATGCGATGAAGCACGGCAGCGCCGAGCAGGCCGCCAGCATCCGCCAGGCCATCGAGCATGGCGGATTGACCGAATTCCAGAGTGTGCTCGCTGCGATCAAGGATACACGCGCCCTGCACTACACCCGCGAAGTCGCGCAGCGTGAAATCCAGACTGCAAATAACGCTATTTCTGCATTACCTGATTCAAAATCCAAATCAGCTTTGCTACAATTAGCGGCTTTCGCGGTTGACCGTAGTTTCTGACCGCGTTGAAAGACGTTTCCTTGAACGTTTCCCGGTAGTTCTTCAAGCAAGGGTTCAGCCCATACTGGACCCGCCATCTGCCTCGGGGTGTAGCTCAGCCTGGTAGAGTACTGCGTTCGGGACGCAGGAGTCGGAGGTTCGAATCCTCTCACCCCGACCAAGTTTTTTTAATAAGCGAATCACAGTTGGTTACCAAGTTCTTCCTTCGGAAGATTGGGGCTTTAGCATGTGATTTGCTCCAATCCCGCTCCAGCCCTTCAAGTCCTTCGCGCAATTTTTCAGAAGAAGAAATTGACGTGCACGTATCTACACGGTGCTCCCTAACGTCAGGACTACCGTATATCACGCAAGCAAACGGCCACCCGCAGCACAATCACCGAGACACATGTCTGTGCAGGGGAGTCACGGGTTGCGCGATGGATGATCCCGGCATCCTTCAGGATGCCGATCAAGCGACCGTCCTGAAAAATCGTGCCGGGACGGTACAAGACCAATCCTGGCCCCCACTCTGCACGATGGCACATTCGAGCCTTGCGCATCCCTTGACCGAAGACTAGACTATCCAGTCTACTTTTTCGCTTGGACCGGCATGACTCCCGTCGTCGAAACGTCCCAAAGTACCCGCCAGCGCCTGCTTGAGGCTGCTTGCGAGGCTTTTCGCGAAGAAGGCTATCAGGTGAGCATCGACCGTATCGCCGCCCGCGCGCAGGTCGCGCGGCAGACGCTTTACAACCACTTCCACAGCAAGGACGAGTTGTTCGGCGAAGTGGTGCGCCATTCCATTCTGTCGGTGCTGGTGACCCTGGATGGAGATGGCGACATACGGGCCACGCTGCTGGCCTTTGGCGAGGCCTACCGCGCACGCCTGCTGAGTCCGAACGGACTCGCGATCTTCCGCACCATGGTGGCAGAAGCGCCCCGCTTCCCGGACTTGGCGAAGCAGTTCTTTCGCCAGGGCCCGCAAACCACCCGCAAGCGCCTCGCCGAATATCTGGCGCGTGCCATGGAGGCCGGGCGGTTGCGGCGGGACGATCCCGATTTCGCCGCCGAGATGCTCACCGCCATGCTGCTGGATTTCGACCGCTTACGCGGCCTCATCAATTTGCAGACCGATTTGCTCAACCCCTCGAAAACGGCGCAGGTAGTGGATTGCTTCCTGCGCGCCTTTGCCCCCGAAAAGGACACCCCATGAAACGCATGACCCTGTTTCTTGTTTTGCCTCTGCTCGCCGCCTGCGGTCCTGATGGCAAGAATGGTCCCGCAGGCGCCGGGGCTGGCGGCCCAGGTGCCATGCCGCCGCCGGAAGTGACGGTCATACAGGTGGGCAGCAGGGCGGCCACGCTGACCCGGGAATTGCCCGGCCGGGTGGAGGCCGTGCGCACTGCGCAGGTCCGCGCCCGCGTCGAAGGCATCGTGGAAAAGCGCCTGTTCACGGAAGGCAGCGAGGTGCGCGCCGGCCAGCCGCTGTTCCGGCTGGATGACCGCACCTATCGCACCGCCGCGCAGGCCGCGCAAGCCGACGTGGACGTGAAGCAGCTCAATCTGGCCCGGGTGGAATCGCTCCTCCCGATCAAGGCCGTCAGCCAGCAGGAAGTCGATCTGGCGCGCGCCGCGCTGAAGCAGTCCCAGGCGCAGCTCGCGCGTGCCCGGCTGGACTTGGAGAACACCACGGTGCCCGCGCCCATCTCCGGCCACATCGGCCGCACGCAGGTGACGGAAGGCGCCCTGGTCGGCCACGGCGACGCCACCCTGCTCGCCACTATCGAACAGCTGGAGCCGGTCAACGTGCTGTTCACCCAGCCCAACGCCGACGTGCTGCGCCTGAGAAGCGCGCTGGCTTCCGGTCGCCTGAAGGCGGCGGCGGACAGCCGCATCGTGGAACTCATCATGGAGAACGGCCAGCCTTATCCCCACAAGGGGCGGCTCTTCTTCAGCGACCTGAGCGTGGACCCCAGCACCGGCGCCATCACGCTGAAAGCGGAATTCCCCAATCCGCAGCGCCTGCTGCTGCCCGGCACCTTCGTCCAGGTGCGGCTGCCCCAGGGTGTCGAGGAAAACGTGATCACCATTCCCCAGCGTGCGGTGATGTCCGGCCCGCAGGGCCAGTTCGTCCTGCTGGTGGGCCCCGAGAACAAGGTGATGCCGCGTCCGGTGAAGGTCGGCGCGATGGCGGGTACCGACTTCGTCATCGAAGACGGCCTCAAGGGCGGCGAGACCCTGATCGTGGACGGCGTGCAGAAGGCCAAGCCGGGCACGGCGGTGAAACCCGTTCCCCAGAAACAGGGGAACTGAGATGGCACGCTTTTTCATCCACCGGCCCATCTTCGCGTGGGTCATCGCCATCCTGATCCTGCTCGGCGGCGCCATCGCGCTGAAAAACCTGCCGGTCGCGCAATACCCCCCGGTGGCCGCGCCGCAGATCGCCTTCAACGTCACCTACCCCGGCGCCTCCGCCCAGGTCGTCGAGGACACGGTCATCAAACTCATCGAACAGGAGATGAACGGCATCGAGCATCTGCTCTACATGGAGTCGTCGTCCGAACTGGGTGCCGGCACGCTGACGCTCACCTTCGAGCCGGGCACCAACGTCGACATCTCCTCGGTGGAGGCGCAGAACCGTTACAAGCGCGTCGAGGCGCGGCTGCCGGCTGATGTGCGGCAGCTTGGCGTGCCGGTGACGAAACCGCAGCGCAACTACCTGATGTTCGTCGCCCTCTATTCCAAGGACGGCAAGCGCAACGCCATCGACCTCGGCAGCTACGCCGCCGCCAACGTGCTCGATCCCCTGCTGCGGGTGCCCGGCGTCGGCGAGGCCATCATGTTCGGCAGCGAATACTCCATGCGCATCTGGCTCAAGCCCGAGCAGCTCACCGCATACGGACTCACGCCGGCCGACGTGAAGCGCGCCCTGCAGGCGCAGAACGTGCAGCTCGCCACCGGCGAACTGAACCAGGCGCCGGCCGCGCCCGGTGCACAGGTGAACGCAGTGATCGTGACGCGTGGCCGGCTCAAAACGCCGGAGGAATTCGGCAACGTGGTGGTGCGCGCCCTGCCCAACGGCGCCACGGTGAAGGTCAAGGACGTCGCCCGCGTGGAACTGGGCGGCGACAGCTACGAGCGCTACGCCCGCATGAACGGCCAGCCGATCGCCGCCATCGCCATCCGCGTCGCACCCGGCGCCAATGCCCTGGACGTGGCGAAGAACGTGAAGTCGCGCATGGCGGAACTGGCCCGCTATTTCCCGCAGGGCATCGACTGGGCCGTGCCGTACGATACCTCGCGCTTCGTGGAGATCTCGATCTTCGAAGTGGTGAAGACCCTGGGCGAAGCGATGATCCTGGTGTTCATCGTGATGTATGTGTTCCTCGGACACTGGCGCACCACCCTGATTCCGGCGGTGGTTGTGCCGGTGGCGCTGGCAGGCGCCACCGCGGGCCTGTATGCCTTCGGCTTTTCCATCAACGTGCTGACCCTGTTCGCCATGGTGCTCGCCATCGGCATTCTGGTCGACGACGCCATCGTGGTGGTGGAGAACGTCGAGCGCATCATGCGCGAGGAGCGCCTGCCGCCCTTGCAGGCCACGATCAAGGCGATGGACCAGATCCTCGGGGCGATCCTCGGCATCTCCGTGGTGCTGTCGGCGGTGTTCATGCCGATGCTGTTCTTCGGCGGCTCCGTGGGTGCCATCTATCGCCAGTTCGCCGCCACCCTGATCCTCACCATGGCGTTCTCGGTGCTGATGGCGCTGTCGCTCACCCCCGCCATGTGCGCAACCCTGCTCAAGCCCGGCGAGGCGGAGGCCGACGAAAAACGCTGGTTCAACCGCTTCTTCGGGCGAGTAACCACGCGCTACCACGGCCTCACCGCGCGCATCGTCGCCCGCAGCGGCCGCTGGATGGTGATCTATCTCGCCATCGTGATCGCCGCCGGCTGGCTCTTCGCCAAGCTGCCCGGCAGCTTCCTGCCGGACGAGGACCAGGGCTATTTCATCACCCTGGTGCAGCTGCCCGGCGGTGCCACCCAGGAACGCACGGTGAAGGTGCTCTCCCAGGTGGAGCAGTTCTACCTGAAGCAGCCGGAGGTGGAGCGGGTCATCGGCGTGGTGGGCTTCTCCTTCTTCGGCCGCGGTCAGAACGCGGCGCTCGTCTTCACGCGGCTCAAGGACTGGGATGAACGCAAGGGGCCGGAGCACTCGGCACAGGGCATCATCGGCCGGGCCATGGGCAACTTCATGCGCATCAAGGAGGCGGTGATCTTTGCGGTGAACCCGCCTGCCATCCCCGAGCTGGGTGCCGTGGGCGGCTTCGACTTCCGCCTGCTGGACCGCTCCGGCCAAGGCCGCGACGCCCTGATGGACGTGCGCAACATGGTCCTGGGCATGGCCGGCAAGGACGCGCGGCTGGCCGGCGTGCGTCCGGAAGGCCAGGAGCCCGGGCCCCAGGTCTTTCTCGACATCGACCGCGCAAAGGCGCAGGCGCTACAGATCGACATGGCCGATCTCAACGACACGCTGAGCTCCGCCATCGGCGTCTCCTACGTCAACGACTTCGTGCACAACGGGCGCATCCTCAAGGTACAGATGCAGGCCGACGCGGATCTGCGCAAGACGCCGGACGACCTGCTCAAGCTGCCGATACGCAACCGTCTGGGCAACATCGTGCTGCTGGGCGAAATCGCCAAGCCAAAATGGATCGTGGGCCTGCCCAAGCTCGACCGCTACAACGGCACCCCCTCGATGAAAATCGCCGGCAACCCCGCACCCGGGCATTCCACCGGCGAGGCGATGCAGGCCATGGAAGAGATCGCCGCCAAGCTGCCGCCGGGTTTCGGCTTCGAATGGTCGGGCACCTCATACGAAGAGCGGCTCGCCGGCTCCCAGGCGCCTGTGCTGTTCGCGCTGTCGCTGCTGGTGGTGTTCCTCGCGCTCGCAGCGCTGTACGAGAGCTGGGCCATCCCCTTCTCGGTGATCCTGGTGGTGCCGCTGGGCATCCTCGGCGCGGTGCTGGCCGTGCATCTGCGTGGGCTGCCCAACGACGTGTTCTTCAAGGTCGGCCTGATCGCCATCATCGGTCTGTCCGCCAAGAACGCCATCCTCATCATCGAGTTCGCCCGCCAGCTGCACGATGAAGGCAGGGATCTCGTGTCCGCCACACTGGAAGCCTGCCGCCTGCGCTTGCGGCCCATCCTCATGACCAGCTTCGCCTTCATCCTGGGTGTGCTGCCGCTCGCCATCTCGAGCGGCGCAGGCGCAGGCAGCCGCCACGCCGTCGGCACGGGCGTGGTCGGCGGCATGCTCGCCGCAACCCTGCTGGCCATTTTCCTGGTCCCGGTGTTTTTCGTGGTGATCCGCAAGCTCTTTCCCACCCGGCATCGGGAGGAACCGAAACATGATTGAACGCAAACACGAATCCGGCGCCGTCGTCGCCGCTGCGATTGCCGCCGTCCTGCTGGGCGGCTGCTCGCTGGTCCCCGCGTATGAGCGCCCCCCCGCGCCGGTTCCGAAGGCCTTTGCCGCGGACCTGCCGGCGACCGCCTCCGCCGTGCCCGACTGGCCGGCCTACTTTCCCGACCCGGCGCTGCATACGCTGATCGAGGCGGCGCTCGCCAACAACCGCGACATGCGGATCGCCCTGGCACGGGTCGAGGAGGCGCGCGCCCTGGCCGGCGTCGCCCGCGCAGACCGCTTCCCGACGGTAGCCGCGCAGGCGGACACCATCCGTACCCACACGCCGGCCGATCTCACCGGCTTCGGCGTGGCGCGCACTACCCGCCGCAACGACGTGAACCTCGGCATCACCGCCTTCGAGCTCGACTTCTGGGGCCGCGTGGCCGCGCTGAGCGAGGCCGCCCGGGCGCAGTACCTGGCGAGCGACGAGGCGGCCCGCAGCTTCCGCGTGAGCCTCATCGGCGACGTCGCCAGCACCTGGTACCAGCTCACCGCGCTCACCGGGCAGTCGCAGCTCGCCGACGACACGCTGAAGACGCGCACGGACAGCCTCGAACTCATCCGCAAGCGGCGCGATGCCGGGCTGGCGAGCGATCTCGACGTGCTCGCCGCCGAGAGCCTGGTCGAATCGGTGCGCGCCCAGTCGGCCGACCTGCAGCGGCAGCGTGCGCAGACGGAAAACGCCCTGCGCCTGCTCACCGGCATGGCGGTCCCGCTCCCCGCCGTGCCTGCCGTCTCGAGCCAGCCCGTCCTAGCGGAACTCGCGCCGGGTCTGCCGTCCGACGTATTGCTGCGGCGTCCCGACGTGCGCGCCGCCGAGCAGCGGCTGATCGCCAGCAACGCCAACATCGGCGCGGCGCGCGCGGCCTTCTTCCCACGCATCGCGCTGACCGGCAACTTCGGCACCGCCAGCAGCGCGCTATCCGGGCTGTTCGGCGCCGGCAGCGAGGCCTGGCTGTTCCAGCCCGTGCTGACGCTGCCGCTGTTCGACGCCGGCCGCAACCGCGCCAACCTGGAAGTGGCCGAAGCACGCAAGGTCCAAGCGGTCGCCGATTACGAAAAGACGATCCAGCAGGCCTTTCGCGAAGTGGCCGACGCGCTCGCCGCCCGCGCCACCTACCGTGCGCAGCTGACCGCCCAGGAGGCCAACCTGCGTGTCCAGCAGGCGCGGCTCGAACGGGTGAAGGCGCGTGAGCAGGCCGGTATCGCGAGCTACCTCGAGGTGCTCGACGCCAGCCGCGACGCCTTCAGCGCCGAGCAGGCCGTCGTCTCCACGCGCCAGCAGCTGCTCGGCGTGCAGGTCACACTCTACAAGGCGCTCGGCGGCGGTGCCTGACGCGTCGCGATCCGGCTGCGCGGCTGGACCTCCCGCGCGGCCGAATTGCCCCAGTATCCGTACGGTTTTGCCGGCGCCCATTGCGTCTAGAATGGGCGCTTTTTTCAGGAGCCCGTGATGTCCGAACCCGTGGTGTACGACCGCAATCCCGCCGAACTGGAACTCGAACCCGGTGAATACTGGTGGTGTTCGTGCGGCCGTTCGATGAGCCAGCCATTCTGCGACGGCTCGCACGAAGGCACCGGCCTGGAACCGATGTCATTCGTCATCAAGGAAAAGACCACGGTCTGGCTGTGCAACTGCAAGCACAGCAAGGACAAGCCGTTCTGCGACGGCGCCCACAACGACCTGCCCGACGATATTTTCTGAGCCGCCCCACCATGGACCGCCAGCCCGAAGACGTGCTCGCCTTCTGGTTCGGACCGCCGGGCAGCGCGACCGAGGTCGCGGGACGGCAGACCCGACTCTGGTTCGGCAAGTCGCCGGAAAACGACCGGGCGGTGACCGAGCAGTTTGCCGATACGCTGCAGGCCGCGACCACAGGCCGGCTGGATCACTGGGCGGCCACGCCGCGCGGACGCCTCGCCTTGCTGATCGTGCTCGACCAGTTCCCGCATCACATCCATCGCGACCAGCCGCAGGCCTTCGCCACGGACCCACAGGCACTGTCCTTGAGCCTCGCCGCACTCGACGCGGACGAGGCAAGCCGGCTGGCGCCGATCGAGCGCGTGTTCCTCTACCTGCCGCTGGAGCATGCCGAATCGTTGCCCATGCAGGACCGGTCCGTGGCCCTGTATGAAGCGCTGGCACGCGAAGCGGCAGCCGACGAACGTGCGCTGTTCGACAACTTCCTCGATTACGCGCGCAAGCACCGCGACGTGGTGGCGCGCTTCGGCCGCTTTCCGCATCGCAACGCGATCCTGGGGCGCGCTTCCACGCCGGACGAAGTCGAATTCCTGAAGCAGCCCGGCTCGCGTTTTTAGCCGGCC
>JAJYXA010000356.1 GCA_021791235.1 Pseudomonadota bacterium | reverse complement strand
GCCTTGCGGCAGTATCGATCCAGCAGCGCGGCGTAACGGCCCACCGCCGCCTTCAGGGCGGCATCGCGCTCGCCGCGCGCCACCCCGGAGAAATCCGCCAGCGGCTCGAAATGGATGGCGTAGCGGTTGGCGCCCAGGTACAGGCCGGTCATGAACAGCACCGGACGCCGCAGCAAGGCCGCCATGCGCAGCGGTCCGAGCGGCAGCTCGGCGTTTGCGCCGAGGATCTGCACCGGCACCAGGGCGTCCTTGCCCGGGGTGCGATCGGCCAGCATGCCGACGACGCAGCCCTCGTCCAGGCGCTCGCGCACCTTGAGCATGGAATCGATCTGCCCCAGGCCGATGACGTCCTGCACCGCCTCGGGATTGATGGCGGCCAGCATGGCGTTGAGCTTTTGCGCGTTGTCCTGGTGCATGACCATGGCGACGCGCAAGTCCGCGTCGCGCCGGCCGAGCGCGCGGATCGCCTCGAAGCTGCCCAGGTGCGCGCCCATCAGGAACAGGCCCTTGCCGCCGGCCAGCAGGCGGCGCAGCTCAGCCTCGCCGTGCACTTCGAAATCGAACAGCTCGAAGCGGCGATTGACCAGATAGACGCGGTCGTGGATGGTGGCGGCGAAGGTGAAAAAATGCCGGTAGCGATCACGCCATCCGGGCGGCCGCCCCAGCGCGCGCCGGAGATAATCGCCCGAGGCGCGACGGCTCGCCGGGGCGAACAGCAGGAAATAGGCGGCGATCGGATGCAGCACGACGCGCCCGGCGCGCCGCCCCAGGCGCAGCGAAATCCAGGTCATCAGGCGCAGCATGAGCATGTTGCTGCGCTCCGGGGTGTGCGCCCAGGCGGCCTGGCCGGTGGTCGTGGGCGCGGTCACCGCGGCGTCCCCGGGTTGAGGCTGCCGCTGGCGATCCTGCGCCCGCCGGCCATTACCTCGAAAGCTATCGCGCCGCCGGCCGAGGGGCTGTGCCGGATCTCCAGTTCGTCGCCCGGGCCGGCCGGGCTGAGAAACTTGACCGCGCCGATCTCGCAGGCATCCAGCGCGATGCCGGAAGCGGCGATGGCCTGCAGCACGGCATCGAGCAGCACCACGCCGGGCAGGATCGGGGTGCCGGGAAAATGTCCGGCGAAGGCGGGGTGATCCTCGGGCACGGTCCAGCGTGTGTTCATGCGGGCTTCCTCCGGAACAGCGAGTGCAGCGCGGCGCGCGGCAGCTTTCCGGTGTCGTTGCGCGGCAGCGCATCGACCAGCAGCAGCGGCCGCGGCAGGAACACCGGATCGATATGTTGGCGCAGCGCCGCCAGCAGCTGGGCCGCCTCCATGCCCGGCGCCACGACGCAGGCGGCCAGCCGCACGACGTGCTCGGGGCCGGCCTCGTCGGGCATGAAAAAGGCGCCGTCGACGACGCCGGGAATCGAGTTGAGCAGGTGGTCGAGGCTCGCCAGCGAATGCCGCTTGCCGGCGATATTGACCAGGTCGGCGTTGCGTCCGTGGAGCAGAAAATATTCGTCGGTGACGAGTTCGATCACGTCGTTCAGGGCGATCGGCTGCTCGACGTGGCCGCCGCAGGCGCACACCCGATCGCCCGCGACGCTCAGCCCCACCCCGGGCAGCAGCTGCCATTCCGGACCCTGCGTCGGGCGGCGGCTGGCGATCTGGCCGGTCTCGGTGCTGCCGTAGATTTCGAATAGCGGCGCCTGGCAACGCGCCTCGACGTCCTGCGCGAGCTGGGCGGACAGCGGCGCGGTGGCCGATACCACCCGCGCGATCTCCGGCAGCGCCAGCCCGGCATCGAGCCAGGCGCGCAGATGCACCGGCGAGGACACCAGCACGCGCGGCATGGGCACGGCCGCCAGCGCCCGGGAAATGTCGGCCGGGAAGAACGGCTGCGCGTGGCTGAGCGCGTGGCCGCTTTGCCACGCCATCAGCACCGTGGATTCGAAGCCGTACATGTGCTGCGGCGGCACGGTGCCGACGACGGTGCAGGGCAGCTCGTCCGGCAGTCCCAGGCGCAAGGCCTCGGCCCGCACGCTGCCGACCAGCGCTCCCCAGGTTTTGGGATGCGGCTGCGGCGTGCCGGTCGAGCCGGAGGTGAACACCACCGCGATGCGCTGGCCGCTGTCGATCTGCGGCACCGCCAATGCCTCCGCCTGGCCGGCGGGTGCGGCAAGCGGGAAGCGCAGTTGGGGCAGATCCACCGCGCACCGGTCGCGATCGGTCAGGCAGAACGCATCCGGGGCGAAGCGCTTGATCTGGCGCAGCACTTCCGGCGTGTGGGTGGGCGGCAGCAGGCTGACCCTGCCGGCGACGATGGCGGCCGCCAGACCGACGCTGAAGCGGTAGCGGTCGCCGCACATGTTGAGCAGGTGCCCCCCGGCGGGAAGCAGCGCGGCGAGTTGCCCGACCTCGGCCAGGAACTGTTGCCGCGTCACCGGGCCGTCGGCGCGCCAGGCGACGACGGCTTCCGGAGCGAGGTGCGACAGCAGCGGCAGCGACGGCATGATCGAGGGCTAGCGCGGACGCGCCGTGGCGTTCCTGAACGCCCGGAGCGCGCCGAGGATGTGGGCCGGCGGCTCGTCGGGCAGCAGCCACAGGCGGACGCAATATTCGGCCGCGAACATAGCCGCGACCAGGGGCAGCGTCAGCAAATTGGCGAAAACCGACCAGGTGGCGAGGGGCGCCAGAAAAAAGAGCAGGGTGGACGCCGAGGCCATCGCGGCAAAGAACAGGGTCCAGGCCACCGTGACCCGACGGGCGTAGATTTCGTGCTGCGGCGTCAATGGCGCGGCATGCAGCGCCCGTGCGAAGCGCAGGCACAGCGGTTGCCGCCCGGCGATCAGGGTGCGGCCGAAGCTCATGAACAGCATCAGTTGCAAAGCGACGTTCTGCAGCCAGTAAATCAGGCCGAAGTGGCGCTCCAGCGCCGGCCAGCCGGCCGCCAGCGCCAGGCACGACAGCGCCAGCAGGCCCAGCATCAGCGGACGCCGCGGCGAGCGCCAGGCGAAGCCCAGCGCGATCAGGAGCACGGGGGCGATGGCCACCAGCGCGCCCAGGCCGGATTTCGCGGACCCCGCGGATTCGTTGGTGTAGTGCGCCAGCAGCGGGTAGCCGAGCAGCAGCGCGGCAATGCCCAGCCAGCGCACGACGCGGCCGGCCATCAGCGGCTGCTCTGCGCCGCGATATAGTCGGAGAGGCTGCGCAACGATCTGAAAATATGCACGTTGTCGGCGCTGTCGGCGCGCAGCTGCAGGCCGTAGCGCTTGGAGACTTCCAGCGCGACTTCCAGGACGTCGATCGAGTCCAGGCCCAGGCCCTCGCCGTACAAGGGCGCGTCGGCGACGATTTGCTCGGCGGTGACGTCGAGGTTGAGACATTCGATCATCAACTCTGCAACTTCGCGTTGCAGTTCGGCGCTGCTGGAGACCGGCGTTCGATTATTTTCCATGACGTCTATTGAAGTGAATTGGAGCGGCAGCCGCCTAGCGGCGCGATTCATCGAAAGCGCATCTTACCTGCTGGAATCCGATTTTGGCTGGCCATCGGCAAACTTGCGCCATCGGCTTGAAGCGCCGCGATCCATTGAGAACACGCCCAGGGCACATGGCGTCATTCCGCCTCGGCATTTTCTTCCGGCGCGCCGCGCTCATCCAGCGCGGCGAGCACCAGATCCGGGTTCATCGAGTGCTGCAGCGCCGCCGCCTCGGGATCATGGCGGTTTTTGACATTGGGCAGATCGCGCCGCAACTCCTCCATCAGATCGATCAGCTTGGCGGCCTTCTGCTCGGTCAATAGCGTCACCTTCAGGTCCAGATGCGCCCGCTGCTCCTCCAGCTTGGCGAGCCGGTTCTGCTTGGTCAGGACCACGGTCGCGGTCAGCAGCGCGCCCAGACCGACGATTCCTTGCAGCCAGAAAAACGGCGCCGGGTCGAACCCGGGCATGCCGAACCAGGGCAAGGCGATGTTGACCAGCATCCAGGAGGCGACGAACAGCAGAATGAAGCCGAGGAAAACCGGCTGGCCGATGCATAGGCTGAAGCGTTCCAGGATCCGTTGCCAGCGGCTGATCTTCAGTTCTTCGCGCGTGTAGAAATCCAGAACGGCCTCGATGTTCTGGCTGATCTGGTCGCGCTCGGATTCCGATGGCGCGCTCTCGGGCTCCAAAGGCAAGACCGGGGATACGGCGGCTTGGGCTTTCACGAAGGATTCAGGCCGCCTTGCCGAGCTTGGGCAAGGCCGGACGCGCCGGCAGCGAGGGCGGCGTCAACATCCAAGGTCCTCATGTCTCTTCCTTTGTCGGCAAGGGGAACCCCCAGAAGATAGCCCCTTGCCGTGGAATGCTCTGTGCGCCAGCGCGCATTGCGCCGGATCGCGGCAGCGGCGCCTCAGCGCAAGCCCTGCTCGACCGCCCAGACCGCCGCCTCGACGCGCGAGCGGAAGTTGAGCTTCTTCAACAGGTTCTTGACGTGCACCTTCACCGTGCCTTCGGCGATGTTGAGCTCCCGGGCGATCAGCTTGTTGCTCATGCCGCCGGCCAGGCAGGCGAGGATGGCGCGCTCGCGCTCGGTGAGGCCCGCGGTGCTGCGCCCGGCGGCGACCGTCTCCTCCCGCAGGGCCTGGGCCAGCAGACCGTTCAGACTGTCGCTGATGACCATCCGGCCGAACAGCGCGTCCTTGATCCGGGCCAGCAGTTCCTCGGGTTCCATGTCCTTCAGCAGGTAGCCGTCGGCGCCGCTGCGGATCGCGGCGATCAAGTCGTCGCCGTTGTCGGACACCGTCAGCATCACCACGCGCGCATCGAGACCCGCCTCGCGCAGCGCGAGCAGCGTGTCGATGCCGCTCATGCCCTTCATGTTGAGGTCGAGCAGGATCAGGTCGGGGGTCGCGCGCCGGGCGAGCTCCACGCCCTCCTCGCCCGAGGACGCCTCGCCGACCAGCTTGAGCTGCTCGTCCATGCCGATCAGCTGGGAGACGCCCTTGCGGAACAAGGGGTGGTCGTCGATGACGATCACGGTGTTGCCGCCGGCGTTCATGCCGCCCCCCCTCCGGCCATGGCCGCGGGGCTGCCGAAGGGCGTGGCCGGATCGAACTCGAGCTCGACGCGCGTGCCGCCGCTCTCGCGGCGCCTGACGGTGAGTTCGCCGTTCAGGCTGTGGGCCCGGTCGCGCATGATGTTCAGGCCGAAGTGATGCAGCGGCGATTGCGCTTCGGCTATGCCGACGCCGTCGTCGTCCACCCGGACGCGCACGCGGTTGTTCTCCAGGCGCTCCAGGCTGACCTCCGCCCGGCCGGCGTGGGCATGATGCAGGACGTTGGCCAGCGCTTCCCGGATCACCTGCAGCACGTGGATTTCCTCGTTCGATGCCAGCTCGACGCCGAGCAGCCGGTTGTCCAGGTCGATGGCGAAGCTGCCGTGACGCGCGAATTCATGCACCGTTTCCTCCAGCGCGGCATTGAGCCCGCGCCCGTCGATGCGCAGGCGGAAGGTGGTGAGCAGCTCGCGCAACTGGCGGTAGGCATTGTTGAGCCCGCTCTTCAGCTCGCCGACGACATCCCCGGTCTGCGCCGCCGGCGCGTGCTTGGCGAGCAGCGCTTGCAGCCGCGTCACCTGGATCTTGAGGTAGGTGAGCGACTGCGCCAGCGAGTCGTGCAATTCGCGGGCGATCACCGAGCGCTCCTCGAACAGCGCCAGCCGGTGCCGTTCCTCGTTGCGCTGGGCCATGGCCAGCGCCGCGCCGATATGCCGCCCGACGGCTTCGAGCAACTGCAGCTGCCAGGGCGCCAGTTCCCTGCCCGGCGGCAGTTTCAGGGGCATCACGCCGTAGCTGCGGCCGCCATCGGTGAGCGGCACCGAGATGCTGCACGTGCCGTCCGCCGCCTCGGCCGCCCGGATGATCAAGCTGCCGTCGCCGATGCACTGCTCGCAATTGCCGGGGCAGATCGACAGCCGTCCGCCCTCCTCGACAAGGTCGGTGGCCAGCGGCAGGCCCTGGCGCAGCTCCGGGTCGTAGGCGCAGATGGCGCCGGCCGAGACGTCCAGCACCCGCTCCACCTCGCGCAATACCTGCATCAGCGCGCCGTGCGTCACCCGCCGCTCGGAGAGCGTGCGGATGGTGCCGTAGAGCAGCTCCAGCGAGCGGTTGCTGCGCGCCAGCTCCTCGGTCTTTTCCGCCACCCGCACCTCCAGGTTGGCGTACATCTGCGACAGATCCTGCACCATGGTGTTGAAGGCGGCGCCCAACTGCCCCAGCTCGTCGGGCTGGGTGTGCCTGGCCCGGACCTGGAAATCGCCCTTGCGCACGGCGCGGGCGCAGGCGAGCAGGTCGTTGAGCGGGACGATGATCTGCGTGTGCATCAGATACATCGTCAGCAGCACGACGATGACGATCACGAACAGCGACACCCCCTGGACCAGTCTCAGCCACTGGATCTTGTCCTCCAATTCCTGTTCGAGCAATTTGACCAGCTGGTTGATCTGGGCGACGAAGTTGCCGATGGTCGCGGTGAACTGCGCGCGTTTGACCGGGTCCGTCACCGCGGCGAGCGCCATGGGTTTGAAATGGGTCTCCCAGCGCTGCTGGATGCCGCGGTAGGCCTCGGCGATGTGGGGGGCGAGTTCCGTCTGCACCCCGGCGAGCAGGGTCGGATCGTCCAGACGCGCCTCGTATTCGCGCACGCTGCCCGCGATCAGCCGGCGGCGCGCGTCGTCCGTCAGGCCCGGCTGGTTCAGCTCGCCCGCCAGCAGATAGGACTGCATGCGCAGGCTGCCGGCGACATTGATGGCCCGCGCCTTGCCCGTCGACATCTCGGTGAAGACGGTCGAGACCATGATCGAGGCCATCGCGAAGATCACGATCATGCCCATGGCGATCCCCAGCCGACCCAGTACCGACTGCGGGGGAGTCTGGTTTTCGTCGTTCATCGCGGCCCCCTCTATTCATGTCGGGCTGCACCCGTTCGGGTGTCTCCATCGAAAGCCCGACCTACCTGGCGGAAGCTACCGGAGCCGGAGCGAATTGGGAATACCTCGTAAGAATTTCGCACCCCCGGGCAACGAGCCCATTTTCCCCCACCGCCCTTGCCGCGCTCAAACGCTTCGCCGAAAATTCAGCGGCTTGGACCCTAGGACCGGCACTCGACGGACTACCTCTTTCTAGGTAGCCGGAGCTCGCCGCGCGCCGCTCATGCCAATTGATTTATCTCCTGATCGGCCTAGACTCCGCGGCAGATCACATCGCGAAGGGGATTCGACATGGCGAGCCACAGAACGAAGCAACTGATGGTGTTGACCATGAGCACGCTCGCCTTCACCGTGTGCTTCGCCGTCTGGATGATGTTCGCGGTGATCGGCATCCCGCTCAAAGAGATCCTGCACCTGAACGAAACCCAGTTCGGCATGCTGGTCGCCACGCCGGTGCTCACCGGCTCGCTGATCCGGCTGCCGCTGGGGATGTGGACCGACCGCTACGGCGGGCGCATCGTCTTCTTCCTGATGATGCTGGCCACGGTGGTCCCCATCTTCCTGATCGAGATGCTGCACCAGTTCTGGCAGTTCCTGGTGGTCGGCCTGTTCGTCGGTCTGGCCGGCGGCACCTTCTCGGTGGGCATCGCCTACTGCGCGCGCTGGTTCCCCAGGAACCAGCAGGGTTTCGCCATGGGCGTCTTCGGCGCCGGCAACTCGGGCGCGGCGCTGAACAAGTTCGTCGCGCCGGCGCTGGTGGTCACCTACGGCTGGACCATGGTGCCCCGGGTCTATGCCGGCGCGATGCTGTTCATCGCTCTGGCGTTCTGGTTCCTGACCTACTCCGACCCCGAGCACCAGGTCGGTTCCAGCGTCACGGTGAGGGATCAACTGCTGGCGCTGAAGGATCCGCGGGTCTGGAAGATCTGCCAGTTCTATTCGATCGTCTTCGGCGGCTACGTCGGCCTGTCGCTGTGGATGACCCAGTACTACATGCGCGAATACGGCTTCGGCATCGAGGTGGCGGCGCTGCTCACCGCCTGCTTCGCGCTGCCCGGCGGCGTGCTGCGCGCGGTCGGCGGCTGGCTCTCGGACCGCTACGGCGCCCACAAGGTGACCTGGTGGGTACTGTGGGTGTCGTGGATCTGCCTGTTCCTGCTCTCCTACCCGCAGACCGAGTTCACCGTGATGACCGTCGCCGGTCCCAGGACCTTCTCCCTCGGCCTCAATCCCTGGGTGTTCACCGCACTGCTGTTCGTCCTGGGCGTGTCCTGGGCCTTCGGCAAGGCCTCGGTGTTCAAGTACATTTCGGACGATTATCCGGACAACATCGGCGTCATCTCCGGCATCGTCGGCCTGATGGGCGGGCTGGGCGGCTTCACGCTGCCGATCATGTTCGGCGCCCTGGTCGATCTCACCGGCATCCGTTCCTCGGCCTTCATGCTGCTCTACGCCATCGTCTGGGTGTCGCTGATCTGGATGTATTTCACCGAGGTGCGCGCACTGGACACGATCCAGGTCGCGGGGGCAAGCCGCGTTTCCGATTCACAACCTAGAGGAGCAAGACCATGACGAGCAAATCCGCCGGCGGCAGCCGCGTGATCGAGATCTGGACGCCGGAAGACAAGGCCTTCTGGGAATTGGAGGGACAGGCGATCGCTTCGCGCAACCTGTGGATCTCCATCCCGGCGCTGTTCCTGGCCTTCGCCGTGTGGCAGCTGTGGAGCGTGGTGGCGGTGAGCCTGCCGAGTCTCGGCTTCAAGTTCTCCACCAATCAACTGTTCTGGCTCGCCGCCGCCCCGGGCCTGTCCGGCGCGACGCTGCGCATCTTCTATTCGTTCATGGTGCCCATCGTCGGCGGCCGCCGGTGGACCGCCATTTCCACCGCTTCCCTGCTGATTCCGGCGATCGGCATCGGCATCGCGGTGCAGAACCCCGGCACCAGCTACCCGACCATGCTGATCCTGGCGCTGCTGTGCGGACTGGGGGGCGGCAATTTTTCCTCGTCGATGGCCAACATCAGCTTC
>JAJYXA010000089.1 GCA_021791235.1 Pseudomonadota bacterium | reverse complement strand
GGTGGTCAACCGTCTTGCCGTGGGGGCCTAGGTGCGGCAGGCGGGGAAGACAACGCCCCCGCTCTGCCTGCCCACTCAGCCTGTTACATCGCTGCGGTGATGTTCCCGCAGGACACGTAAACCTGAATCTCGGCCGCGCTCTTGTGAACGTTGATCGCCGTCTTGTCTTTCAGAATGGTTTCCAGCGATGCGGGAATCAGGGTGACGGATTTTCCGTCCTTGACGGCTTCCAGTTTCCACTTCGGCGCCTTGTCCAGCTTGTCGCAGGTTCCCATATGGATGTGCGCGGGCTGTGCAACGCCTTTAGGCCCATTGGAAAGTTCTATGACCACCTTGGTTTTATCCCCTTCCGGCGTCAGGGTTGCCGTGCCGGTTTCCCCGGAATTGTTCTGGGCATCGAGCTTGACCGTCACGACATCGTGGGCGGCCAGTGCAGTATTGGCGAACAGCCCGGAAAACAGCAGTATCACGACCAGTTTGCGCATCACTTTTCTTTCCTTTTCCTAAGCCAAAGAGGATCGGTTTATAGCACCGGGCTCCCAAAAGGCAAGGCAGTAAATTGTCCAAAAATTTTCCTTATGCTGCAGGCTAACAAGACCCCCTACCCATTTGGGTAATCCCGAGAAATTCAGTCAAGTATTGACTAGACTGGGATACGTCCTCCTTTTTGCTGGAGACTGCCATGTCTACACGCCCCCTCCCTGACACCCCCATGCTCGACGAACTGGAGAGCGGCCCCTGGCCGAGCTTCGTGACCGGTCTCAAGCGTCTGGCCAAGGACAGCGACATGATGGTCGACCTGATGGGTCAACTGGAAACCTCCTACGAAACCCGCAAGGGTTACTGGAAAGGCGGCACGGTCGGCGTGTTCGGTTATGGCGGCGGCATCATCCCGCGCTTTACCGAGCTGAAGGACGAAAGCGGCAAACCGCTGTTCCCCGAGGCCGCCGAATTCCACACCCTGCGCGTGCAGCCGCCGGCCGGCATGCACTACACCTCCGACCTGCTGCGCAAGCTGTGCGACGTCTGGATCGACAACGGCGGCTCGGGGCTGATCGCCTTCCACGGCCAGTCCGGCGACATCATGTTCCAGGGCGTCAGCAGCGAGAACGTGCAGGCAGTGTTCAACGGCCTCAACGAAATGGGCTTCGACCTCGGCGGCGCCGGCCCGGCGCTACGCACCTCGATGTCCTGCGTCGGCTCGGCGCGCTGCGAGATGTCCTGCTTCGACGAAGCGCGTGCGCTGCGCACCGTCATCAACAACAACCTGGACGACATGCATCGCCCGTCCCTGCCCTACAAGTTCAAGTTCAAGTTCTCCGGCTGCCCGAACGACTGCGTCAACGCCATCCAGCGTTCAGATATGGCCACCATCGGTACCTGGCGCGACAACATCCGCGTCAACGAGGCCCTGGTGCAGGACTACTACAAGGTGCACGGCATGCACGACCTCTACAACGACGTGGTCGGCCGCTGCCCGACCAAGGCGCTCTCGGTGGTGCCGTCAGACAAGGTGCAGGCTGATCCGCACACCTCGGTGGCCCACCTCGGCGACGGCAATGCCCTGTGCATCGACAACAAGAACTGCGTGCGCTGCATGCACTGCCTCAACGTCATCCCCGGCGGCCTGCTGCCCGGCAAGGACAAGGGCGTGTCCATCCTGGTGGGCGGCAAGGGCGTGTTGAAGATCGGCGCCACCATGGGCAGCGTGATCATCCCGTTCATGAAACTGGAAACCGACGAGGACTTCGAAAAGCTGAACGAACTGGCGCGCAACATCCTCGACTTCTTCGCGGAGAATGCGCTGGATCACGAGCGCACCGGCGAAATGATCGAGCGCATCGGTCTCGCCAATTTCCTCGAGGGCATGGATATCCCGGTCGATCCCAACATGATCAAAGAGCCGCGTTCCAACCCTTACTTCCGCTCCGACGACTGGGACGAGCAGGTAGCCAAGTGGGTCGAGTACAAGCAGAAAGCGGCCTGACCCGGATCGCGCTCAGGCCGACTGGCGTGCCCGCAGCACCTTGATCTGGAACAGGGTGTTGCGCTCATCCTCTTTCCGCGCGGGGCGAGGGTTGGTCATCGTTCCTATCATCTGCCGGCCGTCAGCAGGCGGGTTATGTACTCCGCGCTGAAAATCGGACCAGCAGAAACGTTTACCCGAGAGCCCGCCGCGATTTTCCAGGAGCAGTGTTTATAGTGAGATGCCATACTTTTGGAGGTGGCGGCATGAGACCGACAAACCGATTGCTGCTGGCATGCACCGGCATTCTTGCCCAGCAATTCATCTATGCTCCAGCGGCTCATGCCGCGCCATCCGTCGAGATGATGGCCAACACGTGCGCCATGTGCCATGGCACGGATGGCAAGGCGGGTGGCAAGATGGAGAAGCTCTACGGCAAGCCGGCCAGCAAGATTGCGGATGAGCTGTTCGAATTCAAGCGGGAGAACAAGGGGCGGATCATGGCGCCGCTCATGAAGGCATACACGGATGAGCAGATCCGCATGATCGCGAAGTACTTCGAATCCTTGCCCCAGAAGAAAAGGTAGGCACCCCATGAAGCACAACTTCACCCGCAGGGATTTCCTGTCCCTGGCCGCCGCCGGGACCGTCGCATCCCTCGTCGGACTTGGCAAGGCGTTCGCCCAGGCCGCCCAGGACAAGCGCGTGGTCGTCATCGGCGGCGGGTTTGCCGGAGCGACCTGCGCGAAATATCTGCGCCGCGCCGATCCCGCCATCCAGGTCACGCTGATCGAGCGCCAACGCAGATACGTCACGCCCCCGTCCAGCAATCTCGTGGCGACCGGGCTGCGGCCTTTGAGCGCCATCACTTTCGGCTATGACAAGCTGAGCCGGAACCACGGCATCCAGATGGTATACGGCAATGCGATGTCCATCGATCCGACAGGAAAAACAGTCGCACTGGAGAATGGGAAGATCATCCCCTACGACAGGCTGGTGGTCGCGCCGGGCATCGACTTCAAGTACGCCGCCCTCGAGGGCTACAGTGAACAGGCCGCCACCGTCATGCCCCATGCCTGGAAGGCCGGGCCGCAGACGGAGCTGCTGCACCAGCAACTTGCGCAGATGTCCAACGGCGGGACCGTGATCATCTCTGTGCCGGCCGCGCCCTTCCGCTGCCCGCCCGGACCTTACGAGCGCGCCAGCCTCATTGCCTATTACCTCAAGCACAGCAAACCCAGATCCAAGGTACTCATTCTTGACGCGAACGATAGTTTCCCTGCCCAGGATGGATTCATGGAAGCCTGGCACAGTCTCTATCCGAACATGATCGAATGGGTGTCTGGCTCGAAAGGGGGGCGGGTCACTCAAGTGGACGCGAAGAGCCGCACCGTTTCCACCGGCGCTGGGCAACACCAGGGCAGCGTTGTCAATGTGATCCCGCCACAAAAAGCCGGCGACATTGCCGACAGAGCCGGCCTGACCGATGAAACCGGCTGGTGTCCGGTCGATCCGGGCAGCTTCGAATCCACTCGCCAGAAGGGCATTCACGTAATCGGCGACAGTTCGATCGCCGGAAAACTGCCCAAATCGGCTGCAGCAGCGAATTCCGAAGCCAAGGTTTGCGCCGTCGCCATCGCCAGCCTGCTGGCCGGTCGATCGGTAGGCGACCCCTCCTTCGTCAATGCCTGCTACGCGTTGGCCAGTCCGACCTACGGCCTTTCCATCGCCGGCGTCTATGGTCGGACTGCCGACGACATCGCACCGCTTCCTGGCGCCCTCGGCGTGAGCCCCTTGAAGAAACCGGCCGCGTATCGGGCCAAGGAAGCGCAGGATGCGAACGGCTGGTATCAGAACATCGTGGCCGATTCGTTTACCTAGAAACATCAGCTTTCAGGATGCGCCTACCGCCGGCTGAAGGATTTCAGGGAGTGGGAACGGACGTTGTGGGGGGTACTCAGGCATCCGCCTTCGACGCAGACACTCGATGAGTCGATATTCAAGCTGACTGGCGTGCCCGCAGCACCTTGATCTGGAACAAGGTGTTGCGCTCGTCCTCTTCCAGCGCGGCGCGGATGTGCTGCACCGTCGCCTGGTAGCGCGGGATGATGTTGTACTTCAGCGCGTTGACCCGCTTCTGCGTCTTGCGGCTGGCCGCCAACAGACGCCACAGCGCATTCTCCGCTTCTCCCAGGCGCGCAAGCGTCACCGTCAGTTCGCGCAGGCGCAGGCGTGCTTCGTCGAAGCTGACGTCGGTCCACATCAGCCCCACCGGCTGCAGCGGCAGCGGTTCGGCCGACACGCTGGGATACTCGACGCCGACGCTGGAGCGCGCCACCACCTTGATCACCACCGCCGGTTTCAGCCCGACCGACGCCTGGCGCAGCATCTGCTCGCCCATGCGCATCTGTACGATGCCGAGCCAGCGATAGGCCTCGGCGAGTTCGCGCTGGGTCTGCGCGCGCAGTGCGCGGTATTGCGCCAGCCGCTCGTAGACCAGCCGGGTCAGCAGGTCGCGTTTCTTCTCCAGCATCTGCCTGCCCTGCTCCAGAAAACGCGCCTGCCGGCCGACCTGCAGCAGCGCGCTTTTCGTGGGCGGGACGGGCAGGCGTTTTTTCATTGTTGGTAAGCGGTAAGCGGTAAGCAGTGAGTGGCAAGGACTGCAGCAAAACAATGTTTCCCGCTCCCCGCTTCCTGCTCACCGTTCACCCGCTTCACGCTGCCCCCTTGTGATATTTCGCCAACTCTTCCTCGGAGACCCGGATCAGCGCCTCTGGCGGCAACATGGAAAGCAGGTCCCAGGCGAGGTTGAGGGTTTCATGAATGCTGCGGTCCTCGTCCTCGCCCTGGCCGATGAAGCGGCGCTCGAAGGCATCGGCGAAAGCCAGGGTGCGGCGGTCGGCGTCGGACAGTTCCTCGGCGCCGATGATGGCAGCCAGTCCCCGCACTTCCAGCGCCTTGGCGTAGCTGGCGAACAGTTGGCTGGCGACGTGGGGATGGTCCTCGCGGGTGAAGTTCTTGCCGACGCCGTCCTTCATCAACCGGGAAAGCGACGGCAGCACGGTCACCGGCGGGTACACGCCCTGGTTGGATAGTTCGCGGCCGAGCACGATCTGGCCTTCGGTGATGTAGCCGGTGAGGTCGGGAATCGGGTGGGTGATGTCGTCCGAGGGCATCGACAGCACCGGAATCATGGTGATGGAGCCGCGCCGCTTCTTGATGCGCCCCGCGCGCTCGTAGAGCTCGGCGAGATCGGAATACAGGTAACCGGGATAGCCCTTGCGCGCCGGCACGTCGCCGCGCAGCACCGCGACTTCGCGCAGCGCCTCGGCGTAGGCGGTCATGTCGGTCATCACTACCAGCACGTGGTAGTCGAGGTCGAACGCCAGGTATTCGGCCGCGGTGAGCGCGGCGCGCGGGGTCAGCAGGCGTTCGATCACCGGCTCGTCGGCAAGATTGAGGAACATCACCACCTTGTTCAGCACGCCGCTTTCCTCGAAGCTTTCCTGGAAGAAGCGCGCATCGGCGTGCGAGGCGCCGAAGGCGGCAAACACGATCACGAATTCCGCGGCTTCCTCGCCCAGCAGCTTGGCCTGGCGCACGATCTGTGCCGCCACGCGGCTGTGCGGCAGGCCGCCGCCGGAAAAGATCGGCAGCTTCTGTCCGCGCGTCAGCGAATTCATGCCGTCGATGGCGGAAATGCCGGTCTGGATGAATTCGCGCGGATACGCACGCGCCGCCGGATTGAGCGGCGCGCCGTTGATGTCGCGGCGGTCGGCGGAAATGACGGGCGGCCGGCCGTCGCACGGCCGCCCGGAACCATTGAACACGCGACCGAGAATGTCGCGCGACAGCGGCAGCCTGAACGGCTCGTCGAGAAAGCGCACCCAGGTGCGTTCCAGATCAAGTTCGTCGGTGCCCTCGAACACTTCCACCAGCACCGCGTCGTCGGCAGTGCGGATGACCAGGCCAGAACGCAGGCGGCCGGCGTGGTCGCGCAGCTGCACGCGCGAGCCGGCCGCCACGCCCGGTACGCCGGCCATGACGACGAGGCCGCCCTGGGCGGAGGCAGCGGTTCGGAATTCGACGTTTTTCATGCTTTGGCCGCTCCCATCGTCGAGGGCGTGGCAATGGACGCGTATTCCAGCAGCAAGGGTTCGAAGGCTTGCGGGATGGCGTCGATTTTCGCTTTCAACGCAGCCAGGTCCTCCGAGCTGTGCTGACTTTTCCAGCGCCGTGCCTGCGCCAGCAGCGGCATCTGGAGCAGGCGCCGGGCCGGCGCGCCGAGCTTCACCAGCTTCATGCCCTGGCGATAGATGTCCAGCAGCGCCGCCAGCAGCGCGAACTGCTTTTCCGGCGAAGCATAGCTGTCGACTTCGTCGGTGGCCGCCTGCTGCAGCAGGCCTTCCTTGATCAGGCCGGCGGCTTCCAGCGTCCAGCGCTGCTCGCTTGATAGTGCCTCGACGCCCACCAGGTTGACGATGCGCTGCAATTCCTCGGATGCGGCGAGCAGATCCAGCGCTTCGGCACGACAGGATTCCCAATTCGGATCAACCTCTTGCGCCCACCACTTCGCAGCGGAACTCACGTAGCCGGAGAAGCTTTCCAGCCAGTCGACCGCCGGGTAATGGCGCGCGTCGGCCAGTTCCTTCGACAGCGCCCAGAAGGTCTGGATGATTTCCTTGGTGTGGCTGGTTACCGGTTCGGAAAAATCGCCGCCGGGCGGCGACACCGCGCCGATGAGCGTCACCGAGCCATGATCACCGGCGAAGGTTTCCACCCGTCCGGCGCGCTCATAAAAGGCGGCCAGGCGCGAGCCCAGATAGGCGGGGTAGCCTTCCTCCACCGGCATCTGCCCCAGGCGGCCGGACACTTCGCGCAAGGCCTCGGCCCAGCGGCTGGTGGAATCGGCGACCATCACCACGTCGTAACCCTGGTCGCGGAAATACTCGGCCAGCGTGATACCGACATAGATCGACGCTTCGCGCGCGACCACCGGCATGTTGGACGTATTGGCCACCAGCAGGGTCCGTTCCATCAGCGGGCGACCGGTGTGCGGATCCGTAAGTAAAGGCATGAATTCGAGCACGTCGGTGAGCTCGTTGCCGCGTTCGCCACAGCCGACATAAATCACGATTTCGGCATTGCACCAGCGCGCGATCTGCTGCTGCAGCATGGTCTTGCCGGCGCCGAACGGGCCCGGGATGGCCGCCTTGCCGCCCTTCAGCAGCGGGTAGAAGGTGTCGAGGATGCGCTGCCCGGTGATCAGCGGCGCCACCGCATGGTCGCGCTGCCTGAACGGGCGCGGCGTGCGCACCGGCCAGCGGTGGAACAGGTGCAATTTCTCGATGCGGCCGTCGGCAAGTTTCAGCCGGCCGATCACCTCCTCCACGGTGTGGTCGCCCTCCGGCGCCAGTTCCAGCAGTTCGCCATGGATCAGCGGGGGCGTCAGGATGCGGTGCTGGATCGACTCGGTTTCCTGCACCGTGCCGAGCACAGTGCCGCCAGCCAGCGTGCTGCCGGCATACAGCGTGGGATCGGGCACAAAATGCCAGCGTTTGTCGCGCGGCAGCGACGGCACCGCAACGCCGCGCGCGATGCGGTCGCCGCTCAGATCCCGCATCGCCTGCAGCGGGCGCTGCACGCCGTCGAAAATGCCGCCCAGCAGCCCCGGCCCGAGTTCCACCGACAGCGGCCAGCCCAGGCCTTCCGCGACCTCGCCGGGACGCAGCCCGGTGGTGTCCTCATACAACTGCGCCAGCGCGGTGTCGCCGTCACGGCCGATGACTTCGCCGACCAGGCCCATGCGTCCGACCCGCACCTGCTCGCCGAGCACCGTCTGCGGCAGTTCGAGTGTGACCAGGGGGCCGTTGATTTCGAGGATTTTGCCCATGTATTTCCTTAAATGCGTAAGCAGTGAGCAGTGAGCGGCGAGCCGTCAAATCCCGAGGGCGCCAGCGCCATCCATTTACCGCTCCCTGCTTGCAGTTCACCGCTCACCACTTACCCCTTTCATCCATGCATCAGCGTTCCGAGGTCGGGTGCGCTGGCGAACAGGCGTTCCATCGCCACGCGTGCCAGCTCGTCGGCGAGACGCTCCTGGCGTGCCTCGAAGGTCTGGTCGAGCTGGGCACGATGGTCGGCCAGGCGCACGCGGAGGCCACCTTCGCTCGGACGTCCGTGGCTGGCAAGCGTAATCGTCCGCCCCGGCGCGGCACGCGCATGCATTTCATTCCATCGCGGCGCCAGACGTTTTTCGTCTTCGGGCCGGACTTCCGCCACCAGGTCGCCCGGCGGCAGCGCCTGCGCAGCCGCCGCCAGCCAGGCTTCGAGCACGCCCAGATAACGTGTCTCGTCCTGCACCAGTTGCCGGAATGCGGTCTTGACCTCGGACAGCGCGGATTCGGTGAGCGCCCAGCGCAGCCGGTCGAGCTCGGCGGCCAGTCGCGTTTCTGCCGCCTGAGTTTGGCGCCGCACCAGCCGCTCAGCCTCGACCTTGGCGGCCAGCACTTCGTGCTCGCCAGCCAGCTTCAGTTTGTCGGCTGACTCGGCGAGCATGTGCGCACGCGCCGATTCGGCGTTCTGCAAAAGCTCACGTGCCAGCGTCTGGGCCTGCTGAAGCAGTGCCTGCTCGAGCTGGGAGACCTGCGCATCGGCTTCCATTCTTTCTCCAGATTCAAAACCTTGCGAGGCAAGGTTCAAGTAACACGATTCAAGAAGAGTCTCAGCATTTGCCTTGCATCTTGAACCTTGTACCTTGCATCTACTTCAACGCATCCGGCCCCAGCACCGCACGCACCACCTCATCCACCGCTGGCGCGTAATCCTGCGGCGAGGGCAAGGGCGGCAGCTCGGTGATGATGATGTGCCCCCCTTCGTTGCGCAGGCGATTGAGCCAGGGGCCAGCGGCGTGAGCCAGCGTGCTTTCCAGCAGCACCAGCGCCGCGTCGCCACTGCGGGCAAGCTGCTCCAGCACGGTTTCCACAGTGGCGGGGTCGGCATCGGCATGGACCTCGGCGCCGATGAGGCTGAAGCCGTCGGCGAGACCGGCGCTGCCCAGCACCACCAGGCGGGCGCCGTCGAAGAGCCTGTCGCTTGGGGACGGCATCGCCTCAGAGCTTGCCGAGCAGCAGGATCGACATGACCAGGCCGTAGATCGCGATCCCCTCGGCCAGTCCCATGTAAACCAGGGTGCGACCGAACATTTCCGGCTTCT
>JAJYXA010000541.1 GCA_021791235.1 Pseudomonadota bacterium | reverse complement strand
GACAGGCCTTGTCGCCGGGAATCTTGCCCGGCAGGCGTAGGAAGGCCTCGAACGGCCCCATCACGCTCATGGCTTCCATTTTCGGGCCGGTGAACTTGAGACGCTGAAAAAACATGGCCTTCATCGGACCGTACTCTCCGGCACCCATTTCGTTCCAGCGCTCGGTGGTGGCGTGCATGGTGTAGTCGACCGCGTGATCCATCCTGGCGTTCTGCACGGCGCCGCCGTAGACGCAGATAGCCTTGCCTTCCCGGGGCATGATCTTCAGTTCGGTCTGGGTGGCTTCGCCACAGTCGGTGCGATACAGGTGAATGATCTTGTAGCCGCGGCCCTTGTCGTTCTTGATCCACTTGTCGCCCAGACCGTTGGTCAGGGTGGCGTCCTTGTTCCAGGCATCGCACGCCTGGGCGGTCCATTCGGGGGACATCATGGCGGGAGCGGCGTGTGCGGTGCCTGCGAGTACTGCCAGTGCGGCCAGTGCGATGGATGTGTATTTCATGGTATTTCCTCCTTGGAATTGATCGAATGTTCGGACTGCCGATTAATTATTGGTATATCTGTGTGTTTCCCGTGGCTGCACGGTAATCATGCCGCGCGGGCTTGTCAATGTGAAAGCGGTTTTTTGCATGCCGAGGCTGTGCGGGATGAGACCCGGCGCCTCGAACGCGCCATAGGGGCCGCGAAAAACCAGGAAAAACCCGCCACGATGGCCTGTCATGATGGATCACGGATCGGTTTATTGTTTGTCAGGCGCGAGGTTCTGCTCAACCAGTTGAATCCGCCTGGCGAGCCGGGCCTGTTCAGCGGCATTGCCCAGGCTGGCGGCCTGCTTTTCCAGCAGCTTCAGGTAAGTCAGCAGGGGCTGCCGCCAGCCCTGGGCGGAAGCGGTTTCCGCAGCCAGTTCCAGGGTCGCGGCATCGGCTTCCTTGCGCATCACCAGCAGGCTGGCGTCGAGCAGGCGCGCCAGCGGATCCTGAATTTTGACGAGCTGCACATGCCGCTTGTCGGCGGTTGCGCGCACCAGATCGCGGTGCTGGCCGGGCAGTTGGGCAACATCGATGACGTCCCAGCGCAGGGTGAGGAACTGGTAATAGGCCTGATCCGCCGCGTCCGGCGCGATGGCGGCCAGCTCGGCATACTCGGCGCAGGCGTCGTCGATCAGCATGGCGCGGCGGGTGGCGCAGCGCACCAGCCACAGGCGCGCGGTTTCGGCGACGCGGCCGGCGCCGCCGGTGGCGCCGACGGCCTGCCGGAAATAGCGCTCGGCCAGCGTGTTCTCGCCCAGCAGGGCATGCTTCTGGTAGCGCGCCATGAGGTCGGCCGCGTCGGTTTTCCAGTCGGGCGGCGGCGGGCCGCCGCTGCCGCAGGCGGTGAGCAGGAGCAGGCTGGCGAGCGCGAGCAGGGGTTTCATGGCAGCTTCACCTCGGGGTCGCGCGCGAACGGCCATTTCTTGTTGATCTCGTTGACCAGCGCGTTGGTCTTGCGCACCGCATCGTCGATCTCGGCGCGCAGCTTGGCGATGTCCTGCGTGCCTTCCTTCACGTCGGCGGAAATCTCCACCGCGTTCGCCATCAGGGCGTCGGCTTTTTTCAGGCTGGACTGCGCATCGTTCAGCATCAGCCGCACCTGGGCCAGCGATTCGCGCGTGTGCTCGGCCACGCCATTTTCGGCAAACAGCCATTGATCGGTCTTGGCGGCCATGCCGTCCATCTTCAGCGCCAGCCCGTCGAGCTTGGCGATGAGGGCACGGGTCTTGTCGAGCGAGTCGGTCAGCGCGCGGGCTTTTTCCGGGCTGCCCAGCACGCCTTCGAGCATGCCGTATTCACCGGTCATGCGCCCGGTCACGGTCTTGACATTGGCGAGCGTGGCGTTGATTTCGCCATCCTTGCGGGTGAGATGCTCGACGTTGGCGAGAATCGCCTTGACCCGTTCGACCAGCGCCGGAATCTCCTTGCTGATGTCGGAGGTGAGCAGCAGCATGGTGGCGTTGTCGGGCAGCGGCGGGGCGTTGAGATCGGGGGAGTCGACACGGATCCTGGCGCCGCCGACGAAGGGTTTGTCGAGCGTGAAGGTGCTGTTTTCCTTCAGCCATTTGGCATTGCGGCCGAGAAACTCGGCACGGATGACGATGCCGCCATTGTCGTTCAGCCCCAGCGTGGTGACGCGGCCGATTTCGATGCCGGAAAACACGATCGGCACCCCAGGCGCGATGCCGTCGGCGCTGGCTGCGGCCAACTGCAGGTGGAAGGTGTCCTCGAAAAACCCGCGCGCATGCAGCAGATAGACGATGAAGGCGCCGGCCAGCAGCAGCGAGGCGGCGGCAAACAGCCCGACCTTGAAATGCAGTTTGTTCATTCTTGATAGAGTGCCTGGTTCCAGCTGAAGTCGTAAATATCCCAGGTGCCTGTCAGATCCGCCTGCGCCGCCAGTTGCCGGATGAAGACGGGATAGTGCACATCGTAAAGCATGGCGCCGGGCCGGTCGATGACCAGGTGCGGGCGCTTGAGAATGAGGGCGCGTGCGAGCTTGGCGATGAAGCGCTGCGCCGGCGTCATGTCGGGGTCGCGCAAGGGGGCGATGCCGGCGTGGCCGAGCTGCTCCAGCAGGTGCAGTGCCTGGCGGTTCGATTCGTCCACGCCGAAGTGGCGCTGGTAGATCGGAATCAGCGCGATGTTGTCGAGCGCCGACAGGTTGGCCCGCAGCGGCAGTTCGTGCGAAACGCGGGCGACGTCGTCGGGCAGGGCCGCGACCGCGGCCAGCAAGGCGTCGCGGTCGGCAAAGGGGGTCAGATGTATTTGAGCGCTAATGACACCACCTCGATCGCCACAATGGCGAAGAACACCCGCATCATGCCGCGCAGCACCGAGACCGGCACCATGAAGAGTTTTTTCGGCGTCTCCAGCCCGGCGGTGACCGGAATCAGGGTGACCGCCAGCCCGAACAGCGCGCATTTCACGACGAGACCGGCGACGATCTTGAAATCGAATATTTTTGCGATGGTCTGGGTATACGGCTCAAAACCCGCCGCGTTCACGCCGTAGATGGCGAGATAGCCCATCAGCAGGGCGAGCAGGCCGGCGAGGCCGGCCAGGGTGACGACCGAGATCACCCCGCCGATCAGCCGCGGCAGGAACTCGAACTGCATCGGCGGAACCTTGCAATGCGCCAGCGCATCCAATTCGTTGTTGACCTGCATCAGCGCGACTTCGGTGTTGATCGCGCTGCCGGAGCGCAGCGCGATGAAGAGCGCGGTCAGGAAGGGCAGCAGTTCCAGCACCAGCACGCGGATGGTCATTTCGCTGGCGAATTCGGTGAGGCCGAAGTCGCGTGCGGTGGACAGGATGATGGTGATGATGAGCCACGAAATGACCAGTGCGTAGCCGAGGAATACGTGCAGAATCTGCACGGCGGTAAAGTACACCTGCTTCACCACGACGTCGAAGGTGGCGCGGTTCCAGGTGGTGCGATCCAGCAGCAGCAAGCCGGCGCGGGCCAGAAAGGCGAACATGCCGTAGCCGACGGTGAACCAGCCGACGACCTTGGCGCCGAGCGATTCGATGGATGTCGCAAGAAAATTCATCGCGGCATCTTAACGCCATCAAAGGCGCTTGCGCCATCGGGTGACAGGCCATACAGTTTTGCTTCAGACGGAGAAGACACACGATGAAAAAATTCCTGATACCGGCAAGCGCACTGATGTTGTTCGTTACGGCGGCGTCTGCCTCGGCCGCGCCCGGCACGGTCCTGCGCAACGACAAGCTCTACAGCCAGCCCAGCGCCACGTCCAAGGTGACGGCCGGCGTGGCCAAGGGCGCCAGCGTCGACATTCTCGCCAAGCAGGGTGGCTGGCTGCGCGTGACCTCGGGCAAAACCACCGGCTGGATCCGGCTGCTGTCGGTTCGCGCGGGGGCGGGCGGACTGGGCGGGGCGGGGCTGGGCGACGTGGTGGGCGCCGCCGCCACCAAATCCGATCCCAGCCGCGTGGTTGCGGTGGCCGGCCTGCGTGGCCTGAATGAGGAAGACCTGAAGCAGGCCAGATTCAATGCCGACGAACTGGCGCGGCTGGACGCCGTGGGCGTATCGGCCGCGCAGGCCGGAAGCTTTGCCGGCCAGTCCGGTCTCGCCGCAGTCAAGGTGCCGGCCTTGCCCGAGCTCAAGCCGGCACAGTCATCCTCGCCGTGGGAGAACAACTGATGAAAATCAAACGGATGGCACTGGCCATTTCGCTGCTTGCTTTCAGCGGGGTGGCAGCCGGATTCGATTTCGGCAAGCTGCTCGAGGAACGCATCCATCAGGAGCTGAACAAGGACAAGAAAACACAACCGGCGCCCGCACAAGCACCCGCAGCGTCACAAAGCGCCGCCGCAACACCGCCTCAGGACAAGCAGAAAATCGACGCCCGGCAGCTGGGCTTCGCGCTGTTTGGCGATTACTCGCCTGAGGAAGAGACGCGCATCGGCAAGCAGATCGCGGGCAATCTGCTGGGCGCGGTGCCGCTGGTGCGCGACGACAAGCTGCAGCGTTACGTCAATCTGGTCGGCAACTGGGTGGCGCAGCAGAGCGGGCGCAAGGACGTCGCCTGGCATTTCGGCGTGCTCGACACCGAGGACATCAACGCCTTTGCCGCGCCCGGGGGCTACATCTTCGTGACCAAGGGCCTGTACCGGCGTCTCGACAACGAGGCCGAACTGGCGGGCGTGCTGGCGCACGAAATTGCCCACGTCACCCAGAAACATCACCTCAAGGTGCTCAAACAATCCAGCCTGATCGGCGCGCTGGGGCAGGCGGCCAGCAGCAAGGCGAAGGACAGCGCCCCGGTGGTGCAGAACCTGATCGGCAACGGCGCGGAAATCATGGCGCGCGGACTCGACAAGAACGCCGAATTCGAGGCCGACCGCATCGGCATCGTGTATGCCGCGCGCGCCGGCTACGATCCCTGGGGGCTGCCCGGCGTGTTGCAGGACATGGCGGCCCTGCCTGCCAAGGACAGCCGCACCAGCCTGCTCTACAAAACCCACCCGCACCCGGCTGACCGTCTGGCCGCGCTGGGCGAGGCGGTGGACGGGCGGCTCGATGCCGTAAGCGGCAAGGAACTGGCCGAGCGTTTCTACCGCATCCGGTGAGCCGTATTTCCTCCCGGCTGGCGCAGGCTGGGCTGTCTGCGCTGTTCGTCCTGCTGATTGCGGCGCACGTCGGCGGACTCTTCCCCATTGCACCGATGCAGCGCGCCGAGGCCTGGCTGTATGACGCCTGGCTGAAGCGCACCGCACCTGCCGGTGCGGACGACCGGGTGGCCATTCTCGACATCGACGAAGCCAGCCTGAAAAGCGTCGGGCGCTGGCCGTGGAGCCGCGACACCCTGACCGCGCTGGTGGAGCAGCTGTTCGATCGCTATGGCGTGGCGGCGGTCGGGTTCGACGTGGTGTTTGCCGAACCGGACACCAGTTCGGGTCTCGACACCCTCAAACAGCTGGCGCAGCGCGAACTGGCGGGCAGCCGCGATTTCAGGCGCGTGCTCGAACAGCTCGCGCCGCGCCTCGATTACGACGCCCGCTTTGCCGAGGCACTCGCCAATCGCCCGGTGTCGCTGGGCTATTACTTCATTCCGGAAGGCTACGGCAACGCCAAAACCGGCATGCTGCCGCCGCCGTCCCTGCCGGTCGACGTTTTCGCTCCGCTGCAACCCGGTTCGCCGTCGCCCACGGGCTATGGCGCGAATCTGCCGGCATTCCAGGCCGCGGCCCGGGGGGCGGGATTTTTCAACATGCGCGCCGATGACGATGGCACGGCCCGCCGGATGGCGCTGGTCAGCCCGTTTGGCGAGGGCTACTACCTCGCCCTGTCGGCCTCCGCGCTGCGGGTGGCGTTCGGCGGTGATCCCGCATCGGCCGGGGTTGAGCAATACAGCGTACCGGGGCAACGCTACACCGCGCCGTGGCTGGAAGTGGGCGGCATCCGCGTGCCGCTGAGCGCGGACGGCACCGTGCATGTGCCGTATCGCGCCGGCTCGCCGTTTCCCTATCTTTCAGCGGCCGAGGTGCTGGCGGGCAAGGCGCCGCTGGAACGGCTGGAAAACCGCATCGTGCTGGTGGGATCGACCGCGCCGGGGCTGGCCGACCTCAGGGTGACGCCGTTTTCCAACGCCTTTCCGGGGGTCGAGATTCATGCCCACCTGATCGCCGGCATGCTCGACGGCACCACCCGCGCCACGCCGCCGTGGGCGAACGACGTGCGGCTGGCCGCGGTGCTGCTGCTGGGCGCGTTGCTGACCGCGGTGCTGCTGCGCTACGGTCCGGCCATCGGGCTGGTGGCGACCCTCGCCATGCTTGGGCTGCTGCTGGCGGCCTACGGTGCGGCGTGGTCGCGCTTCTGGGTGGTGCCGATGGCGGCGCCGATGCTGACGGTGTTCGGCCTCTATGCGCTCAACACCGCCTATGGTCTTTTTGCCGCCACGCGCAGCAAGCGCCAGATCACCCGGCTGTTCGGCCAGTACGTGCCGCCCGAACTGGCCGTCGAAATGAGCCATGACCCGGCGCACTACACGATGGAAGGACAGTCGCGCGACATGACCGTGCTGTTTTCCGACATCCGCGGCTTCACCAATTTTTCCGAGAAGCTGCCGCCGACCGAACTTGCCGAAGTCCTGAACGCCTACCTGTCGACCATGACGCGCATCATCCAGCAGCAGCGCGGCACCATCGACAAGTACATCGGCGACGCCATCATGGCGTTCTGGAACGCGCCGGTGGACTTGAGCGACCACGCCGTCCGCGCGGTGCAGACCGCGCTCGACATGCAGGCCGCGCTGCCGCAACTGAACCGGGAATTCGCCGCGCGCGGCTGGCCCGAGGTGAAGATCGGCGTCGGCGTCAACACCGGGCGCATGAGCGTCGGCAACATGGGCTCGGAGTTCCGCATGGCCTACACCGTGATGGGCGACGCGGTGAACCTCGGCTCGCGTCTCGAAGGCATCACCAAGCAGTACGGCGTCGGCATCCTGGTCACCCAGACCACGGTCGAGGCCGATCCGCTGCACGCCTTCATGAAGGTCGACGAAGTGCGGGTCAAGGGCAAGGAAACCCCGGTGGCGATCTACGAGCCGCTGGGGCCGAAAGACGGCCTCGCCGAATCGCTGCGCCAGGACGCCGCCGGGTTCGAGGCCGCATTCGCGCGCTATCAGGCGCAGGACTGGGACGCGGCCGAAGCAGCCCTGCATGCCCTCAAGGCCCGTGCGCCGCGCCCGCTGTACGATATCTACCTCGAGCGCATTGCGCATTTCCGCGCAGAGCCGCCGCCCGCAGACTGGGACGGCGTCTTTGTCTACACCACCAAATAGCCACGATCAAAACAGCGATGAAACTCACCGTATTGGGCTGCAGCGGCGGCATCGGCAGCGGGCGCCACACCACCTGCCTCAAGGTCGACGACGACGTGCTGATCGATGCCGGCAGCGGCATCACCACGCTCGATTTTGAGCAATTGGTGGCCATCGATCGCGTCTTCCTCACCCATGCCCATCTCGACCACGTGCTGGGCCTGCCGCTGCTGCTCGACAGCGTCGGCGACCTGCGCGGCACGCCGGTGACGGTGCATGCGCTGCCCGAGGTGCTGGAGACGCTGGCCACCCACTTGTTCAACTGGCGGCTGTGGCCGGATTTCCGGGAGATTCCGAGTGCGGAGGCGCCGTGGCTGCGTTTTGCGCCGCTGGACTTCGGCGAGGTATTCACCTTGAAAGGACGCACGTTTGCGCCGCTGCCGGCCAATCACGTGGTGCCGGCGTGCGGTATCCATCTGGCAACGGCGGCGGGCAGTCTGGCGTTCAGCGGCGACACCACGCACAGCAACGCGTTCGTCGCCGCCCTCAACGCCATTCCCGACCTGCGCCACCTCATCATCGAAACCTCGTTCGAAAACGCGCTCGCTGAGGTCGCCCGGGCGTCCAAGCATCACTGGCCCGATTCTCTGGTGGTGGAATTGCAGGCGCTCGGCGTGCGGCCCGAGGTCTGGATCACGCATCTGAAGCCGGGCAACGAGGCGGCGATCATGAACGAACTGCGCGAGGCTGCGCCCGGTTGGGGCGTGAAGGCGTTGGTACAGGGACAGGTGATCGAAATTTAAGGGGGCCTTGCGTATGGAACCCCTGGCTTGACCACCTGACCATCGCACGCACAAACGCGACGATAAAAATTTTTGCCGTTGGGGTCGTAGCCGAGGTCGGGGTCGGCAAGGCGGGTGGGAAGCGGGACAGTGGGAAGCGGCGCGCACATGGGTCAACTGCGTTGGGGACTCGTGTTCATTTATCGTGAGCCGCGCCAGCGGCCGGCGTAATCACAACGCAAATGGCTGCCTTTATTGCTTCAGCTTTTCCAATAAATAGTCGCCCCTGCAAAACTCATTTGACGCCGCCGGCAGCAACGCCAGACGAGAGCCCTGCCGCTGGATGAGCTTGCCGGAGAGGATTCGTGCGCAGGAATGCAGCCAACAGCGCCAGAAATAACGGGCGCAATAAAATCTGTCAAGGGGGTTTGGGTAAAAATAACTTGACCGCACTATACTACGTTTCGTAGTATGCGCAACAGCGTTTTGTAAAACAGGATTATCGTTATGGCCATTCACTTGCATTCAGATTCAGCGACCATGGCGATCAGCACCGAAGAGAGAATGTTTTTTTCTGCATTGGGCGAGCGCATCGCCGCCTTGCGTAAGGCGCGCAATGTGACGCAAGCCCAATTGGCCGAAACGCTGGGCGTCTCCCAGCAAACCATTCAGGCGTATGAGGCGGGGCGGCGACGCATCCCGGTTTCGGCTTTGCCGGTGGTTGCTCGTACGCTGTCGGCGTCTCTGGAAGACCTATTCGGGGAAGCCGGGCAACCCGCCCGCAGCAAGCGCGGGCCGGTGCCCAAATGGGCGCAACAAATCGAGGAAATCGCCAGGCTTCCGAAGGCACAGCAGCGCTTCGTGGCGCAAATGCTGGATACCGTGCTGGCGCAAGCCGCTAACCGCTAAACGTGGCGCAGGTCTATCATTTCGACTGGGACGCGAGCAAGGCGCGCAGCAATCAGCGTAAGCACGATGTGTCGTTTCAGTTGGCGACCACGGTTTTTAGAGACCCGCTGGCGCTGACGATTTACGACGATGAACACAGCGAGAATGAGGAACGGTGGGTGACGTTGGGGCGCGCCGGAAACGGGCGCACGCTGGTGGTGGTGCACACGTCGGTGCAGACCCTGCCCACGGAAATCAGGGTGCGGATCATCTCGGCGCGCCGCGCCGACCGCGACGAAATCCGCGATTACGAGGAAACGCCGC
>JAJYXA010000094.1 GCA_021791235.1 Pseudomonadota bacterium | reverse complement strand
CCAGACCCTCGGTGAGCTGCGCCAGCCGCCGGTAGTCCAGTGTCTCCGGGGTGTCCTGCGCACTGTGATAATTCGGATTGCGGAAGAACGCGGTATCGGTGCACATGAAGGCGGGGTAGCCGGCGCGCCAGAACGACAGATGGTCGCTCCACGCCACGCCGGGAATCCAGCCGAAGGTCGCCGTGGTCTCCAGCGGAAAATCCGAGTGCGCGCGGAACGCCCGCCCGGCGCGGCGCATCGCCCGACGCGAGCGGAAATTGGAGATGAAGGCGATGAAGTTGCCGCGGTCGGGATGGAAATGGCGAAACAGCGGCGGGTAGGCCTGGCTGCCCGCCTGGTCGCGGTAGTAGCCGAGCATTTCCAGCGAAATCATCAGCCAAATGTTTTCGTGGCGGCTGCGCGCCGCACGCGCATACACCCCGCTGCCCATTTCGCCCCAGAAGAAGAACGGCGGTTCCTCGTTCACGAAGGCCACCAGCCTGAGCGTGCGTCCCATTGCCCTATCCTTCAGCAGACGCGCGATTTCGAGCAGGGCCGCCACCGCGCTCGCATTGTCGTCGGCACCCGGGCTGCGCAGCACCGTGTCGTAATGCGCCCCGACCACAATGCTTTCTTCGGGCCGGCGCCGCCCGGGCAGCACCACCTCGAGGTTGGCGCACTCGACGCCGCGCGCGACGTAGACCTGGCGCGTGACCGCATGGCCGATGCCGGCGAGCACGGATTCGATATAGGATGCGGCGGCGTCCAGCGACTGGGCGCGATACACGTTCCGCTCGCCGATTTCGCCGGCCAGCATCGCGACGTGCTGCAGCAGGTGCGCTGCCAGACTCTCGCTCATAGCAGTGATCCGGTGGATGATGGAAACGGCTTTCCTATATTCACTATAAGCGGTCGTTGCGAACGTGTGGCCAGCGTTGAACAAACAGGGAACATCGATGAACGAGGCGCATGAAACGCAGGAAAACCCCGCCCTCAGCCTGCCCGACTACGGCGGCGGCAGCCTGGTCAATCTCATGAGTTCCATCACCGCCGCCCTCGGCGGGCACAGTCCCTATCAATCGCTGGCTGCGCTGCCGCCGCAGGCCTTGGCCGGCGCGCGCCATCTGGTGCTGCTGGTGATCGACGGGCTGGGACTGAACTATCTGCTCAACCACGACGGCGCGCTGCGCCGGCATCTGCACGGACAGCTCACCTCGGTCTTCCCCTCCACCACCGCCAGCGCCATCCCAACCTTCCTCACCGGCCTCGCCCCGCAGCAGCATGGTCTCACCGGGTGGAACATGTACTTCCGCGAGATCGGCGCCGTCGTCGCCCCCTTGCCCTTCCGCGTCCGCACCGGTCGCCATGCCCTGCGCGAGGCCGGCGTCACCCCGGCGACCCTGTTCGGCCTCACGCCCTTGTTCGACCGTCTGCCCCTGCCCTGTCACGTGGTGAGCCCGCGGAACATCGTCCATTCGGATTTCAACGTCGCGCTCTCCGGCCGCGCGCAGCGGCACGGATATGAAACCCTGGACGAACTGTTCGCCCTGATCGCCGGGCTGCTGCGCAGCGACGCACCGAGCTATGTCCATGCCTACTGGCCGCAGATCGACAGTCTCGCCCACGAATACGGCATCGGCAGTGAACCCGTCGCCGTCGCCTTCGCCGCACTGGACACGGCGTTCGAAGGCCTGCTGGACGGGGTGGCCCGCAGCAGCAGCCGCATCATTGTCACCGCCGACCACGGCTTCATCGACAGCCCGCCGGACCAGACCATCGATCTGGACGACCACCCCGCCCTGCGCGACACCCTGTTGCTCCCCTTGTGCGGCGAACCCCGCATGGCCTACGCCTACGTTCGCGCCGGCAGGGAACGGCAATTCGAGGACTATGTGCGGGCACGGCTGGCAGACGGTGTCCGGTTTTTCAGAAGCGAGGATGTGCTGCAGCAGGGCTGGCTGGGGCCCGGCGAAGCGCACCCCGGCCTGCGCGACCGGCTCGGCGATTACGTCCTCATCCCGCGCGGCCAGGCCATCCTGCGCGACTGGCTCCAGGGCGAGGAACGCTACACCCACGTCGGCGTGCACGGCGGCCTGAGCGAAGCGGAAATGCGGGTGCCGCTCGTCGTCGCCCCGCTGACGGAATCCTGAGCCTTGGCCCCCCGGCTACATTGATTTGCTGCTGCGCTTGGTGATCCAGTCGCCGAAGTCAGCTGCCGCCATCGGCCGGGCAATGAAATAGCCCTGGCCGATATCGCAACCGCTCTCGCGCAGCCAGGCCAGGTCGGCCTCGTTCTCAATGCCCTCGGCCACGACGGCAAAATCCAGCGCGTGGCCCAGCGCAATGGTCGAACGCACGATCGCCATGTCCTTGGGCGAATCGGCAAGCGAGCGGATGAAGCTCTGGTCGATCTTGAGTTCGTGCACGGGCAGCGACTTGACGTAGGCGAGCGAGGCCTGGCCAGCGCCATAGTCGTCGATCGACAGCTTGACGCCAAACGCGGCCAGCTCCTCCAGATGGGCCTGCGCCAGCGTGGGGTCTTCCATCAGCGCGCTCTCGGTGATCTCGAGGCAAAGCGCGGCGGGCGGCAGGCCGTGGCCGGCAACCAGTTCGCGCACCAGCACGACCAGGCCGGGGTCGAGCAGATCGCGCGCCGACAGGTTGGCGGACACCACCAAATCCAGCCCCTGCACGCGCCAGGCGGCCGTCTGCGCTGCCACCTCGCCGAGCAGCCACGGCGTGATTTCGCGGATGAAGCCCGTACGCTCGGCGAACGGGATGAAACGCCCCGGCGGCACCAGCCCGCGCTCGGGATGCTGCCAGCGCAACAGCGCCTCGGCGCCGACCACGCGACCGGCCGCGAGATCGAGCTTGGGTTGATAGTGGAGAACGAACTCGCGTTTCTCCAGCGCGTCGCGCATTTCTCCGATCAGCGACAGCTGCTCGGGCAAAGGGCCGGGACCGACTTCCTCGGCCAGCATGAAGCCGCATTGCCGCCGCTTGGCTTCGTACATGGCCAGTTCGGCCCGCTGCAACAACGCATTGAGGCCGGTACCGTCCGCCGGGTGGAAGGCAATCCCGAGGCTGCCATTGACATCGAGGCGCTGGCCTTCGACTTCGATGGGCGTGCGCAGCGCGGCAAGCAATGCCTGGGCGAAGCTGCGCACGGCCGGCCGGGCCATGCCCTCGAGCAGGAAAGCGAACTCGTCGCCCCACAGCCGTGCCAGCATGGCCCGCGACGGCAACTGGCTGGCCAGCCGGGTGCCGACCTGCCGCAGCAGCTGGTCGCCGACCGGATGGCCCAGGGCGTCGTTGATGGCGGCGAAGCGATCCAGATCGAGCACCACCAGGGCGGCTTCGGCGACCGGCCCGAGGCGCTCCAGCCGCTCCTCGATGCGCACCCGGTTGGGCAAGCCGGTCAGCGCATCCTCATAGGCCAGCCGGGTGATCTTCCCCTCACGGGCGGCGATACCGATGCGCATGGCCTCGAAGCTGGCGGCAAGCTGGCCGATTTCGTCCTTCGACTTCACCTCGACCGGATTGCCATAATCGCCGGCCTCGATGCGCTGCGCCGTCGCAGCCAGGGCGTTGACCGGACCGGCGATGCGTCGTGCCAGCCACAAGCTGCCGAAGACGAACAGCACAATGCCGCCGCCGGCCGTGATCAACAGGGCGCGCTCGAGCTCCTTGAACACCGCCTCGCTCTTCTCCAGCGAGTGCAGCAGGATCACCCGTACCTGCCGCCCGAGCGGCAGCGCGACACCCTCGTAGTGATAACCCTCGAGGACAAGCCGGCGCGGTTTTTCCTGCACGGCTGCGGCAACCTGCGTCAGCGCGGCGTGGTGCGGCTCGGGCAGCGAACTGACCAGAATCTGGCCGGTCGCAGCGTCGGCCAGGCTGACGTCAAGCCCGCTGGTCTGCGCCAGACCGCGTGCCCAGGCATGGTCGACCGGAAAGCCCATGACGATCCAGGCGATGCGCACCGGCGCCAGGATCGGCACGACCACCACCTGATACACCCGGCCATCGGCCATGCGCACGAAATCACTGGCATGGCCATCCCTCTCGGCTGTCCTGAGCAGCGCGACGAAGGCGAACGCTTCCCCCGACCGCCGTGGCTGCTGCGTGTCCGCGATGACACGGCCGTCGAGCGCCACCGCCATCATGGCGCTGGCACCGATGCGCGAACCGTGGTTTTGCAGCACAGAGATCATGGTCGGTCGGTCCTGGGTGGCGATCGCCTCGCGGAAGCTGAAGTCCCGCGAGAGCACCGTGGCGGCCAGTTCGAGCTGGCGCCGGTTCTGGTCGACCAAGGCCTCGAAGTTCATCCGGCCGGCCGCGATCTGCCGCTGCGATTCGGCGGCAACAATGCGTTCTCCGCTGCGCTGGACCAGTAACAGCATCAGCAACATGACCAGCACTACCAGGCCGACGAAGACGACCGCGATCCGCCGCTCTAGGTTGAGCCAGGGCATGCGTCAGTAGCTGCCGGAGTCGGCTGGCGGTTTGTGGTGCGGCCCGCGCGGCGCCACGTCGAGGACGAGTTCGGCGCGCTGTGCCGGGGTGGCGCCGATCACCACATCCTGCGTGGCGGAGGCAGCCAATTGCCGGGGATGCCAGATGCGCAGGCGGTAGCTGCCGGCGGGCACTCCGGCGATGCGGGCGATGCCATCGGTCCCGGTCTTGCCGAACCAGGGCGAGTCGACGACCAGCACGTAGGCCTCCATCCAGTCGTGGATGTTGCAGCCCAGCGCCACTTCGCCCGTCTTGTCGAAAATCACCGGCTGCGCCGGCTGGCCGGCGTAGAGCTTGATTTCGAAAGTCTTGGCCGGAGAAAAGGAATAGACGTGGTGCTTGAGCTTGTCGCGGTTGGGGAAGTACACCGCGGCTCCTTTCTGCACGATGCTCAGATAGGGCACGAATTCACGGTCGCGCTGCTCGATGCTTGCCTGCGTCTTGGGCTGCGGCACCCTGCCCGACACCGGCTCCAGCACCACGGCCGCATCTTCGACCGGCGCACCCGCCGGCGAGCGAATGCTGGCCTCGAAGTTTGCAGCACTGGCATCCAGTACGGCCAGGCAAGCAACGGCAGCGAGCGCGGCGATGCGACGCCGCGGCACACTCACTCGCCGACTTTCAGTGCAGGAGCAATTTGCCAAACCTCGGTGGTCAGTTCGCCATCGCGGTAGACCAGCACGTGCCAGACCTTGATCGTGGTCTTGCCGCCATATTCGGCAGCGGTTTCCAGCGTAGCGCCCTTGGGATTGGCCTGCTGTAGCAGTTTGCCGAACTTCGCCGGGCGCGGCTGGCCGTCGCTGAGGGCGGCGAATTTCTTCCACACCTCGCGGATCGCCGCCTTGCCGCGGTAGCGTCCGTCGAGCGGGCCGCCAACCCAGTCCATGTAGGCGTCGTCGGCGTAGTCGCGCATCAGCGCCTCGACGTCGCCCGCGGCCACTGCCTGCAGATGGGCTTCCGCCTTTTTCTCGTCGAGCGGGCCGGCCGTCGCGGCCGTCGCAAAAGCAAAGCAGCACAGCAACCCGAGGGCATGCTTCATCGTAGAGTTCCTTTTCCGAAAGTCACCGAATGCAGGTGCGGTATTCTTGGCTACGCCCATGGTTGCGTCAAGCTGCAAGCCCCCCGCCGGCGCCGTTTGTATTTGGTGCCAGCATGACTATAGTTGACTGGCCTGTCGGATTTTCTGGAAGCCTTGTTTCACATCCAGCCCGACCCACCCCCTTCAGTAAACCTTCCACGAAAGACGAGACACCATGTACGGTCCCTACAATCATGGATGGATGTTCGATGGCGGGTTCGGCATGCTGTTCGGCGCCTTCTGGATGATCCTGATGTGGGGGATCCCCTTCCTGCTGATCATCGCCCTGCTGAAATACCTGTTTGCCAAACCCCGGGACAAGGACGCCAGCGAAGTCCGCCCGGAACAAAAAACCCCGCTCGACATTCTCAAGGAAATCTACGCGCGCGGCGAAATCGGTCGCGACGAGTATCTCCAGAAACGGGACGACCTCCTGGACAAATAGGGAGCATGCCCCTGTCGTTCCAGGCGCTTCACCAACCCCGCTTGCGAAAGGAAATTGCCATGAACAGCACACGACACTTCACCCGGCTGGCTGCCTGTAGCCTCGCACTCGCCCTGACCGGAACGACTCCCCTCCTCCTCGCCGCCGACCCGCCTCCCCCCCCATGCCAGGGTGGCCCCGGCACGCCCGGCTGTTACGGAGGGGGCCCCGGGATGATGGGGGGTGGGGGCTACGGAATGGGGCCCGGCATGATGGGCGGTTATGGAGGTTATGGAATGGGTCCCGGCATGATGGGAGGCGGGGGTTACGGCATGGGCCCCGGCATGATGGGCGGGGGCGGCTACGGAATGATGGGGGGCTACGGGATGGGCCCCGGCATGATGATGGGCCCGTATTGGGGAAGCGGGCTCGACCTGAGCGCAGAGCAGCAGGCCAGGATCAACAAGATCCAGGATGAAACCCGCAAGGCACACTGGGCCCTGATGGGCGAGATGATGAACCAGCAGGCCAGGTTGCGCGACCTGAACCTGGCCCCGAAGCGGGACGAGGCTGCCATCGACCACGCCTACAAGGAGTTCGGCAAACTCCAGCAGCAAATGTACGACTCCTCGGTGGCGGCGCAGAAACGCATGGAAGCCGTCCTCACCAAGGAACAGCAGGAGAAGCTGCGCACTTATTGGCGCAGGGGCTGGGCACCCAACAACACCAAGTGAGCAAAACCGCTGGCCATCGCCACGATCGAATGATCACCAGGGAAGTGTGCTGCCGTCGTGGCGGAAGAAGCGTCCGCTCATCTCCGGCTGGAAGTTATCCACAAAGGCACGCATGCCGCGGACACTCTGCGCGGGGGTGAGCATCGCATCCGGCCCGCCCATGCGGGTCTTCACCCAGCCCGGATGCAGCAGCAGGACGCCGATGCCGCGTGGCGCGAGCGCATGCGAGAGCCCCTTCATCGCAGCATTCAAGGCCGCCTTGCTGGAGCGGTAGGCGTAGTTGCCGGGCGCACCGATCTCGGCGATGGACCCCATGTGGCTGCTGATCGCCACCACCAGTTTCTTCTCGCTGCGCGCCACCTGTCCGATGAAGGCTTCGCTCACCCGCACCGCCCCCAACGTGTTGACGGCGAAGCTGCGCAGCCAGACGTCGTAGTCGATGCCGCCGACGTCCCCCATGAACTTGTCCAGGTACACGCCCGCGTTGTTGAGCAACACGTCGATCCGGGCTTCTTCCAGATCGAGTTGCAGGGTGCGCAGCTGCTCGCTGTCGGTCACGTCCAGGCGGTGCACACTGACCCGTGGATGCCCATCGGCCAGCGCCTTGAGGTCGTCGGCTTCCTCGGGGCGACGGCAACTGGCGAACACCCGCCAGCCGGCCTCGGCATACTGCCGTGTCCATTCCAGCCCGAGGCCGCGGTTGGCGCCGGTGATCATCACGCCAGGTATCGTTCGCATCGGATGTTTCTCCAAGACATGCCCTCCGTTATAGATGGCAACCGGAACCCCCGCGAACCATCACGGGCGGCTTTCCTTTGCGTGGGCGTCGTCTTTACTGGAGTGGTACGGTCTGAAAGAAAGGTCCCGCCATGAAGGAAATCCTGCCCGGCGTGTTTCACTGGAAGACCTTCCACGAAGGCATCCAGGCCTATGTCCACTCCTACTACACCAACGCCACCGACCCGCCCGTGCTGATCGACCCACGCGTGCCGGCACAGGGCATCGAGTGGTTCGCGGCGCACGGCGCGCCGCAGCACGTCTACCTGACCAACCGCCACCACTATCGCCACAGCGACCGCTTCGAAGAACGGTATGGCGCGCAGGTCTGGTGCCACAAGGACGGCCTGCACGAATTCACCCACGGCGAACAGGTCAAGGGCTTCAGCCACGGCAAGACCCTGCCTGGCGGCGTCCTCGCCCTCAAGGTCGCCGCGCTATGCCCCGAGGAAACCGCGCTCTACCTGCCGCTGCACGGCGGCATCCTGAGCGTCGGCGACGCCATCGTGCGCGAGCGGGGCAAGCTCGGCTTCGTGCCGGACGCCTACATGGGCGACGACCCGGAAGGCGTCAAGAACGGCCTGCGCAAGGCGTTCCTGAAGCACCTGCGCGAACGCGAATTCGACCACCTGCTGTTCGCCCACGGCGCCCCCTGGATCGGCGCCGCCAGGGCGGGCCTCGAAAAATTTCTGGCGGATAGCGAATGCCCGGGGTGCTAGCCGGGCCAGATCACCGGCCGGACATGCGCCGCTGGCTGCCCGCATAAAACAACGCAAGCAGCCCCACGGCAAGCAGCGCCATCGTTCCGGGTTCCGGAACGGACCTGGCAAAGGCGGAGGCGATGACGGCATCGGCCGCCGTGGTCGGGTGAAACGAATCCCAGAAAACGTAGCTGTCGGGATTGGCGCAGGGCGCCCCCGGGAGCGAGGGCAGACAGGCGTCCTGCGAATTGGAAAGCCCGTACTTGGCAGGATTCATGACTACGTCGTTGAGGAAGGAATAGGTGTCGAACTGGATGATGTCCGCAGCCGGGAACAACTGGTCCAGGCTCCCCAGCTGGATGGCCAGCGTCGAATTGAAGGCGGTGGAAAACGCGTGGGCCTGTGTCTGCAGCCCCACGCTCTGGACGAAGGGCGTGCGGCTCAGGTCCGGCAGGTTGGGGACAAGAATGTGTGCCGCACCGGCTGTCGCCAGCGCCCCCACATAGTTCGCGATGTTCTGCGCAGCGAGGACGGGGGAATCAAGCGTGAGAAAGTCGTTCGCGCCACCCCAGACGAAATACAGGGCATGGGGATCAGCCACGCCACCCGATGCAGACAGGTACATTCCGAGCTGCTGAACCATCCCGGGCAATCCATACACCCCTGCATGGGCGGCCGTTCCGCCGTCGCCGTAGTTTCCAATGCCCGTGGTGGCGCCGGACACGGCAAAGTCCTGGAAATTCGCGGGGGTAGCGCCCCCCGGCAAAATGGAATTAGCCAGATGCTCCACGGCGACCGGTCCGTTGGAATAGCGCCCGTCGTAATAGGGCGGACACGGGTGATAGGGATCACAGTTGCCGCCCAGCATCTTGTAGATGCTCAGAACGGCAGAAGGACTACCACCCGCATCCGAGAGGCTGTCGCCGAACGCAACCAGCCCGGTATAGGGCATGGCCCAGACCTGAGCCGCACTCAGCAAAAAAGCCAGGAAAGACACCAGGGAGGCCAGACTTCTCTTCATGCTCATTCACCCTTGCGGTTGTGGTCGGAAACGGTAAACGCCATGCCCGGCAGTCCGGTGGGATGCGGAGGGAAGGATCGGCTGCCCTCCCAAAAAAGAGC
>JAJYXA010000537.1 GCA_021791235.1 Pseudomonadota bacterium | reverse complement strand
GAGACTCCTCAAGCGTCTTCCGCTCGGCGACGCGGCGCAGGGCTACGGCTTCGGCAGCCCCAAGACCCTGCACGTGATGATCGAGGCGATGCGCCTGGCCTTCGCCGACCGCGCGGTGTGGATCGGCGACGACGATGCCGCGCCGGTGCCGCAACGCGCCCTGCTGAATCCCGAGTATCTGGCGGCGCGTTCGGCGCTGATCAAAACGGATCGCCGCATGGACACGCCGCAGGCAGGCGACCTCACGCCCTGGGATGCCTCTGCCGCCATGAGGCCGAAACCGTCGCGCACCCGCGAAGAAAGCCTCCACACCACGCACTTCGCCATCGTCGACCGCTGGGGCAACATGGTGAGCTATACCACCACCATCGAATACACCTGGGGCTCGGGCATCACCGTGCCGGGCTACGGCTTCCTGCTCAACAACGAGCTGACCGATTTCAACTTCCTGCCCAGCGCCGATGCCGCCGAAGGCAACCCCGGCGCCAACGACGTCGCGCCCTACAAGCGGCCGCGCTCCAGCATGGCGCCGCTGCTGCTGCTGAAAGACGGCCAGCCCGTCGCCGCCTACGGCTCGCCCGGCGGCGCCACCATCATCAACTCGGTGCTCAACGTCACGCTCAACCTCATCGACCATGGCATGACGCTGCAACAGGCCATCGATGCGCCGCGCCTGTCGGTCACGAACGCAGCGGGCAAGATGAGCTGCGAAGGCGGTCAGGATTTCATGCAACCGCGTTTCAGCATCGCCACGCAGGACGCGCTGCGCAAGCTGGGGCATACCGGTCTGGGCGAAGCGGGGACGGATGGCTGCAAGGACGCGATCGGCTCGGTGCAGGCCGTCGTCATCGATCCCGCGACCGGCGCGCATCGCGGCGCCGCCGACATGCGGCGCGAGGGGACGGTGATTCGGGTGGGGCGTTGAATGGCCGGTTCTGCGGACGGGGAGACTTGAACTGCACTGTCTGGACACGTCTAAGCTTTTATAAATGATGCCAGCCTTTCATCATTTCAAATGCTTCAGTCATCCCTGACCGCTCGAAGGAGTCATCATGTCCGGCCCACCCGACCAACTTTGCATCAACACGCTGCGCTTCCTGTCGGTGGACATGGTGCAGCAGGCCAACAGCGGCCACCCGGGCCTGCCGCTTGGTGCCGCGCCGATGGCCTACGCGCTGTGGACGCGCCACTTAAAGCATCACCCGGCCAACCCGCACTGGGTCGATCGTGATCGCTTCGTGCTGTCGGCCGGACACGGCTCGGCACTCCTGTACAGCCTGCTGTACGTGACCGGCTACGGCCTGTCGCTGGACGACATCAAGCAATTCCGCCAATGGGGCAGCAGGACGCCGGGACATCCCGAGCGCGGCCACACGCCCGGCGTCGAAGTGACCACCGGCCCGCTCGGGCAAGGCCTGGCGAACGCGGTCGGCATGGCGATCGGCGAAGCGAATCTGGCCGCGCGCTACAACCGCGACGGCCACACGCTGATCGATCACCATACCTGGGCCATCGTCAGCGACGGCGACCTGATGGAGGGCGTCGCCTCCGAGGCCGCCTCGCTGGCCGGGCACCTCAAGCTGGGCAAGCTGATCTGCCTGTATGACGACAACACCGTCACGCTATCGGCCGGCACCGACATCACGTTTTCCGAGGAACGCGCCCAACGCTTCGAAGCCTATGGCTGGCAGACCCTCAGCGTGGCCGACGGCAATGACGTGGCCGCGATCAGCGCCGCGCTGGATGCTGCCCGCGCCGACACGTCCCGGCCATCGCTGATCCTGGTGCGCTCGCACATCGGCTTCGGCTCGCCCGAGCAGGACAGCTACAAGGCACACGGCTCGCCGCTCGGCGCCGAGGATGTGAAAAGGACCAAGGAGAAGCTTGGCTGGCCGGTCGATCCGCCGTTTCGGGTGCCCCCACCTGCGCTGGCGCATTTTCGCGAGGCACTGGACCGTGGCGCCAGGGCGGAAGCCGAATGGAACGGACGGCTGGACGCCTATGCCAAGGCGTTTCCCGAGCTGGCAGAAGAGCTGCAAGGCCGCCTGCGCGGTGAGCTGCCTGCGGGTTGGGACGCCGATATCCCGGTCTTTCCCGCCGACGCCAAGGGCATGGCCACCCGCGTCGCCAGCGGCAGGATCATGAATGCGTTCGTGCCGAAACTTCCCGCGCTTGGCGGCGGGTCGGCCGATCTGGATCCGTCGACCCACACCGCGCTGAAGGGGCTGGGCGACTTCAACCCAACCCTGGCATCCGGCAAGATCACCGAAGGGTCCGACAGCGGCGGCTGGAGTTACGCCGGCCGCAACCTGCACTTCGGCGTGCGCGAACATGCGATGGGCGCCATCGTCAACGGACTGGCCGCGCATGGCGGCTTCGTCCCGTACGGCGCCACCTTCCTGATCTTCTCCGACTACATGCGCCCGGCGATCCGCCTTGCCGCGCTGATGGGCCTGCACGTGGTGCACGTGTTTACCCACGACAGCATCGCGCTTGGCGAAGACGGCCCCACCCACCAGCCGGTGGAACAGCTGGCCAGCCTGCGCGCGATCCCCAGGCTCACCGTCATTCGGCCTGCCGACGCCAACGAAACCGCGGTGGCGTGGAAGGTGGCGGTGGAAACCCGCGACCGCCCGGTGCTGCTGGCGCTGACCCGGCAGGACGTGGCCACGCTCGACCGCAGCCGCCATGCCAGCGCCGACGGCCTGCGCCGTGGCGCGTATGTGCTGAGCGATGCGAACGATCACGAGCCTGCGCTGATCCTGATCGCCAGCGGCTCCGAAGTCGGCCTGATCCTCGCCGCCGCCGAGCGCCTGCAAGGCGAAGGCATCGCCGTGCGCTGCGTGTCGATGCCGAGCTGGGAATTGTTCGACGCCCAGCCGCAGGCGTATCGCGATCAGGTGCTGCCGCCGGACGTACCTGCGCGCTTGGCGGTCGAACTGGGCGTGTCCCAGGGTTGGTACCGCTACGTCGGCGCCCACGGCGACATGCTCGGCGTCGAGCGTTTCGGCGCCTCGGCCCCGGCCGACGTTCTGCTGCGCGAATACGGCTTCACCGTCGACAACGTGGTCGCGCGCGCCAGGGCATTGCTGACGCGATGATGACTATCGATGGTCGAGGCAGCGCCGCCTGATCGCAACGTCACGGGGGTCGAAACGATCTGGACGATCGGCCACTCGACCCGCACGCTGGAAGCGTTTCTCGCTGTGCTGGCTGAATACCGCATCGAGGCGGTAGCCGATGTTCGGCGCTTTCCCGGCTCGCGGCGCTACCCACACTTCGCCCGGGATGCGCTGGGCGAGACGCTGCCGGCGCACGGCATCGCGTATCAGTGGTTTCCGAAGCTCGGCGGCCGGCACCCGGTGCAGCCCGATTCACCGAACAATGCCTGGCGCAACGCTGCGTTCCGCGGTTACGCCGACCATCTTGCGAGTGCCGAGTTTGCCGAAGGCCTGGACGCACTGCTGACGCTGGCCGGGCAGCGTCGAACCGCGATGATGTGCGCCGAGGCGGTATGGTGGCGCTGTCATCGCGCGCTGATCGCCGACGTGCTGCGCGTGCGTGGCATCGAAGTGATCCACATCGTTGATGCCACGCATGGCATCGTGCATCCGTACACCTCGCCGGCGCGCATTGTCGAGGGCCGGCTGACCTACGCGCTGGCGCCTGAGGATCACGGAAGCGCAAGCAGCCCGCGCTGAAGGTCGGCCCGGAACTTCAGAGGTCGGCCATGTGCGGAAGTTCAAGCTTCGTCGTTCGACTGGCTCTTGTTCGGCCTTTCCCGACGGTCGGGTGCCGCAGAGCGAACGGCTGCAGCAAGTTCTACTGCTGCCGTTTGAAGCGTTTTCGGCCTGAACGGTAGTCCTCACTCGGACCGAACGATAGTACCCGAACCGAGACGGGCGGCAAGAGAGTCTTATCTCGCACTTTGGTACACTGGCTAGAACGAAGCATGCATAAGGCATGTAGAAACTACATCAAACATACAAGGAGGCGCTATGGGAAGCACGGGTTCTGGTCGTTTTTCTGACTATTCCGGCGCAAAAAGCGGCGGTGACACCGGTCAGGGAACAGGAGGTGGTGCGAGCGGTGTTGATAAATGCCGGCAGGCGTTCTCGTGCATATTGGAGGAAGTGGCTCAATGCGATTACTACGCCAAATCGAAAACAGTTCCTTTGCATAACTCTCAGCTCAGCATCGTTCTGAATGAACGAATATTTGCCGTTGATTCGAGTGGCGCCACAGTTGGTGCACTTCCCACTTCATTCAATTACCTTGCTGCATGCCTAGCTAGTGGAATTAGCTACGTTGGTGTCGTCAAATCATCAACAGTTTCCCCGATCCCATCCGTGGAGGCTGATTTCGTCGCGCAGTAATTATGGCCATGACTGATCAAGTCTTGATTGTTGGGGAGATTGTTGTTGATTTTACGCTCCCTCAACATGGTGCCGAGTGCAAGCTTCGATTGGGTGGCATAGTCCATGCCGCAAGAGGCCTCTGGGCGTCAGGGTTGGAATACTCGATAGCAGCTTTCTGCCCTCAATATCTTGCTGACGAGGCGCGTCGTTATTTAGCAGCGCATGGATGCAAAGAGTTCTTCTGGTTGGGAGATATAGTTGGGTCTCCGAATATCATCATTATTGGTGACCCGATTGAGGTCTCCCATCAGGGCTATCAGGACTTGCTGCGTGACAGTAAAGAAATCAAACTGCGCGAGCCATTTCCGAATCTAGAACGCTACAAGAAGATAATTGTTTTTCCAGGAAAATATGATATCAACGGGCTGCTGGAGCGATTTTCGCCAGAAGCGAAGCTGGCCTTAGACATCGCGTATGACGTCAAGGATTTTTCTTCGCTTCAGGCTTTCAAGGGACGCCTGCACGCAATTATCATATCGACATCGTCCCCGCTCTTCTTGGCCGCGGGCATGGAGAAGATCGGAGATTTAATTAGTGAGGTTAAAGCGCTTTTGCCTGACGTTTTTTTGTTAAAGGAAAATCGTGGTGGAAGCAGGCTATTCAATCTGCTAGATGGCACCGTCGAAGAAATTCCAGCGTCTCTAGGCAAGACCGTCAACTCGGTTGGTGTTGGTGATGTTTATTCAGCGGTCATGTATGGATTCTCAGGAAAGGGCTGGGGTGAAGCAGCGTGGCGCGGATGTCAGGCTGCGACGGTTTATTCGCAAACCACATACCCTGATGACCTGAAACGTGATATCCAGCGCGGCTTCAACCTGTCAGTGGAGACGCTGCGAACGCTAGGTGGCACTATCCTGCCGTGGCACGACCGTCAGCGGTTCTCTATCTACCTAGCTGGTCCTGATTTCTCGTATGTTCAGAAGCCAGAACTTGATCGCGTAGTTGACAGCCTTGAGTACCACAATTTTTTGGTGCGTCGCCCAATCCTAGAAAATGGTGAGCTCGAACGGCCAGCAAACCAGGCTGACTTGCGTCGCGCCTATGGCATGGACTACCACCTTTTGAATGAGTGTGATGCTCTTTTCGCAGTCCCGCTTGGTCGCGACCCTGGAACGTTAGTCGAAATCGGCATGGCAGTCGCGTTGGGCAAACCCGTCATCACCTTCGACCCACGAAACGAGAACAACAACACAATGGTCGTTGTCGGAAGTTTCGTATACTCTGCGGACCTTGATGAGTGCCTCAATGGCGTCTTTGACGCACTAGCAAAATTGAGGGCCGAGTCGAAATGAAGAAGGCTCTTCTCTTGGCTTCGGGCGGGTTGGACTCAACGACTGTTGGGTACCAACTCATGTCAGAAGGCGTCCAGGTCGTACCTATATTTTTCGATTACGGTCAGCATTGCGTAGAAGTTGAGTGGAGTCGCGTTAATGAAGTATTGCCCGCCGATATGCATCGACCGGAAAGGTTCGACATATCAGACATCTTCAGAGGCTCGCAGTCGCGGTTAATCCGCGAGGCCGACCTCTGGAATGAAGAGGTAAAGGACGATGACCTGTACATCCCCTATCGGACGATGCTTTTTTTTGCAGCCGCCGCTGCTCGGGCACAGACCGTCGGCATCCTTGACGTCTTCACTGGCTTCATCAACAGCAACCATGCTAAAGAAATTGATTGCACTGCAGCGTTTATGAACAGCCTTGATGGACTTACTTCGAGTATTGGTCCCGTTCGCTTCCATTCCCCGTTTCGTCACTCGCCCAAGGCAGAAGTGGCTCGCGCGGCAGTCGAACTCGGGGTGCCAATCGGCCGAACCTATTCGTGCCAGGCGTCAGGACAGTTCCCGTGCGGTGCATGTCCTAATTGCGTCGAGCGCCTCAATGCGTTGAAAGAGGCGGGGCTAGTATGAGTTTTACTGGGGCAAAAGAGTCTGCCATTGAGATTCTGCTTGCAGCACGTCGCATTGCTGACCACGCGATGGACGAAGGTGCACTAGGGGAGCGAAAAGCTCCGCGTGCTATTTGTGAGCATTTAGGGGCGGTTCTTGCGGACTCGGTGCTCCAAGCTGGACTCAATTACACAACTGTTGTTCGTCCGCGAGTCTTGACCATTCTGCGGACTTATCCCAACCGGGACACGGTTTCTGCGTTGCTGGAGCTGATTGAGGAACGTAGCACCGGCGTGTTCCTGAACTGGCGCCATCATGAGAAGGTAATCCGCTTCGAAATGCTAGTCGCCTTCCTGAAGGAGTGGGACATCGAAGACGTTAAGGATTTGCGGACCCACCTGGCCTCCGAACAGTTCTGTCACGCTATTCAGAGCATCAACGGTATTGGTCCTAAGACTGTTGATTACATGGCGTGCCTCGTTGGCATCGATTCCATCGCGGTCGACCGACATGTGCGTACGTTCGCGAGGCAGGTTGGAGTCGCGAACGACGACTATCATTTTTTGCGGAGATCGTTCTGCTGTGCCGCGGATTTACTCGCGCTCCCACGGCGTGAATTTGACGCGTGGCTCTGGAAAAGAGCAACGGCTCGTGCTCAGGTACAACTTAGCCTAGGCATTTAGGCAATCATCATTTTTTAATCTTTCGCGTAGCGGCGGCGATAGATAGCTATAGCGGCACACATTGCCTCCCCTCGTGAGGGTTAGGCCTCACATGAAACGGAATCCTCGAACGGCAACAGTAGAACTTACTGCAGCCGTTCGCTCTGCGGCCCCCGACCGTCCGCAATGGCCGAACAATAGACGGTCATAGCGATCAGCCTGGCCGTCTCAAATTGGCCGGCTCCGGTCCGTTACGAGGACCTCCCCATAACGGACATGCGCACGAACCGACAGCCCACTCCACCGTCGGCAACCCGTCATCATTTCACCCGCCCGGGCCGCGCGCGTGCCGTGTCCGCACGTAATCGACCGACCACCTGCCCGGTCCCCACAGGGCCACCACGATCAGCAAGATGCCCCAGATGACATGAAACAGGATGGCCGGGGGCTGCAGCGCATACAGGTAGGACAGCAAGGCCACGGCATTGACGACGAACAGGCCCAGCGCGCTGAAGCGGCCGAACAGCCCCAGCAGCAGGAGTGGCGGCAGCAGCACCTCCCCTGCCGTGCCCATCACGGCTGCGACATGCGGCGGCAGGATCGGGACATGGAATTCGCTCTCGTACAGGTAGAGGGTGGCATCCCAGCTGCGCAGGCTTTCGAGGCCGGACGCAAAAAACACATAAGCGACATAGAGCCTGGCGGCCAGAAGCGCCGGCGCTTGCAGCCAGTCCAGCACGGCCTCCAGGCCGGACCAGCCGCGTCGGAGCATGCTGGATTCCTGATGGGCCGTAATATTTGGGCTCAAAGTATTCATGGTGTCGTTCCTCAAGTTGCTGGATTGAGTTGAAGCTCGCGGGAGAATGCGTGGATTCAGGCATTGCCCATCGCATCTGACGGCGCATGCCTATCGGCCACGGCGTCGAGCCAGCCTTGCCGGATTGCCTGTTCCAGCCAGGCGGCGAAATCAAACGTCTCGCCGGCCGAGTCGAGCGCAAGGTCGAGCGTTTGCCCGGCATCCAGCGCCGCGATCCAGCGGTGGCTTGCCGCATCGAGCAGTTCCACCGCCGGCGCCGCGGCAAGGTCATCATGCGGGCGCCATACCCAGGCTGTTTGCGCGTGGTTTTGCGCAATCGCCCGGGTGACGGCCTCCCAGTCCGGATGCGCCTGACGGTGCGCGTCGTAGAGGGTCACGATGGGCCACGCCGAGGACAGCCGGCGCACACTGGGGGAAAGCTTGAGTGAGAGCGCGGCGGGATCGCCGTCGACCAGGCGACGCAGGTCGCTTTCGGAGAATGTCGCCGGGGGCGCGCCGGATATCTGCCACACGGCCCAGTCCAGGCGCGCGCAGTCGGCCAGCCAGGGCCATTCAGCCAAGGTTTCCAGCGTCTTGATGTAAGCGGGCAATTCTTCACCGACCCAGGCGAGGTCGCCCCGGCGCGGCGGGCATGTACGCCAATAGCTGAAGCACAAGGCATCGAATGTCTCCGTGCCGAGCATGGCAAGCACGGTGGGAAACTGCACGTGCAAGGCATTGCACGCATGGGCGCGGCCGTTGCCGCGGTAGGCCGCAAGCCCCGTCCGCCAGCGCGCACCGTTTTGCTGCGCGCCCGCGCACGCGGCGTCCGCCGCTCGGGGGGAAAATATCGCCTCGATCAGTTCGCGCTGGCGCTGCGCCTCGGACATCCGGGATTGCTCGAATTGGGGTGCAGGACTCATGCTTCAACTCCTGCGACAGCAGCCCGTGCGACCCGGTGCGCTACGCACAAGGTCTCGGCCTTTGCGGCCTCATCGAGCAATACGGAAAACGCAGGCAGGTGTTCATCCCACTCGATCAGCGTGGGGAGCGGGCCCAGCCGCTTCAATGCATGTCGGTAGGCCTGCCAGACAGGTTCCGACACGGGGCTGGAATGGTCGTCGATGATCAGGCCCGCTTGCGCGCTGAAGCCTGCCAGGTGAACTTCCCCGACGAAGCCAGGCGCTGCCACGTCTGCCACTTCATCGATCCAGTTGCACACGGATTGGAGCGGATCGGGTTCATCGGCATTCAGTGCATTGACCATCAGGTTGTTGACGTCGAGCAAAAGGCCGCAGCCGGTGCGACGGCCCAGCTCGGCAAAGAATTGCGGCTCGCTGAAGTCGCGCTCGGCGAAATCCAGGTAGGCGCTCAGGTTTTCGAGCAGCAGAGGTCGCTTGAGCCGTTCCTGCACCTGGCCGACATTGCTGCACAGGATGTCCAGTGAACCGTGCGTGAACGCGATGGGCAGCAGGTCGTTGGCGTGGATGACGCCGCGCTGCGACCAGGGCGCGCGCGCGAAACAGGCATGGTCGGACACGCGTACGGGCTCGATGCGGTCAACCAGCGCAGCCAGTTGTTCGACATGCGCATCATCGACGCCGCAGGCCGAACCCAGTGCCAGGCCGACGCCG
>JAJYXA010000415.1 GCA_021791235.1 Pseudomonadota bacterium | reverse complement strand
CTCAAGAAGCGCTATGCATTCGGCCTGCGCGAAATGGCGCTGGGCCTGGGCGTGATTCTGGCCGCTGCGCTTGCCTGGGGAGGAGTTCTGCACTATCAGGCCGGAACGCTCGAAGCGCGGGCCGCAGAGCAGGAAGCCCGGCGAGCGGCGGCACAACAGGCGCTGGACCGATTGACCGCCGCCGCCACCCGGCCGGCGAGCGCGCTGCTGGCCGCGCGCGTCAAGGCCACGCAGGCCCGGGTGGCGCAACGCGAAGTGCTGCTGGCGTCGATCGGCGGTACCATCGAGCGTGCCTCGACGGGGTTTTCTCCGCGCATGCGCGCACTCGCACTGGGCAGCACGGACGGTGTCTGGCTGAATGGGATCACCCTCGCGCAGGACCATGTGGCACTCAAGGGGTCGGCCCTGAATGCCGGCCTGCTGACGACGTATCTGGACCGGCTCGGCACGCAGGCCGCTTTCTCCGGCATGCGGTTTTCCGGCATGGATGCGGCGCTTGCGCAATCCGCGGGCGACGGCGGGACCCACACGCTGCCTGAACACATCGACTTTGCCTTGTACTCGGGCAGCCGGGAAAAAGCGGCAGACCAGGGAGGAACCCATGGTCAGTGAAAAACTGCGCGAGCTCGGCGCGCGTATCGGCCGGATCAGCCTGCGGGAACGCGTGTTCGTTTTTGCGGCGGCGGCAGTGGGGGTTCTCGCCCTGGTGCAAACCCTGCTGATCGATGCGGGACAGCTGCGCAAGCAGAGTGCGCAGGCCCGCCTGCAAAGCGCCGACGAGGCGCTCGCGCAGATCAGGCAGCAGCGGCAAGCGCTCGCCGGCCGGGCGGGGCGCGACCCGGATCGGACGGCGCGCGAGGCGCTGGCCGCGCAGGAGGCGCGGCTGGCCGAACTGAATGCCGAACTTGAAAGACTCGAACGTTTGCTGATTCCGCCCGAGCGCATGAATCAGGTGCTGAAAAATGTCGTGCAGGGGACGGGCGGCATCCGGGTGGCCGGTTTCAAAACGCTCGCCCCGCAAGCGGTCGCGCTACCGGACGCGGCCGAGGGTGCGCCACCCGGGTTTTATCGCCACGGTTTTGAAATCACCGTGAGCGGCCGCTATGCCGACCTGGTCGCTTACCTCGAGCGGCTGGAAGCCTTGCCCTGGCGCCTGAGCTGGTCCGAGGCGACGCTCGACGCCGCCGCCCGTCCGCTGCTGACGCTCACTTTCACCGTCCACACCCTGAGCCTGGAGGAAGCATGGCTGCGCGTATGATGCTGTTTGCCGTGGCCGCGCTGCTGACGCCGCCGCTGGCCGCCGCTTCCCTGCCGGATCCGACGGCGCTGCCGAAAAGCCTGTCGAGTGCCCCGGCCGTGGCGACGCCCGAGGAAACCGGGCTGGCCTGGGTCAGGGTCAACGGGCCTCACCCGATCGCCTGGTATGGCGGCACCCCCGTCAGGCTGGGCGACCCGGTGGACGGCGGGCGGGTGACCGCCATCCGCGAAGATCACATCGTCATCTCGGGCAAGGGCGGACGCCGCACCGTCTATCTGCTCGATCGGTCGATCGCTCCGCAGTCGCGAGTCAGGCCTCCGGCTCGATGAAAACAGGAATGGAACATGCATAAGCACGTCGTCTTGGCTGTATTGGTTCTGTCCGGCTGTGCCAGCCCGTTTGGCAAGGACGGCAAGGATGCGATGAATGCCGCGCTGGAAACCGCCGTCAGCCAGCCGGCGCCGGTGCCGCCGCCGGTTGCCGTGCAGCAGGCGGTCATGGACGCGGTGCGCGAGGCGCCGCCCCTTGCGGCGAGGCCGGCCGGCAGCGAGCCCCGCTTCAGCCTCACCGTGAACAACGCCAAGGCGTCCGAAGTGTTCATGGGCATGGTGACGGGCACGCCCTACAGCATGCTGGTGCACCCGGATGTGACGGGCACCCTGACGCTCAATCTGAAGAACGTCACGGTGCCCGAGGCGATGGAAGCGGTGCGCGCGCTGTACGGCTACGAATACGAAGTGCAGGGCAAGCGCATCATCGTGCCGTCGCCCGCGCTGCAAACCCGCATCTATCACCTGAATTCCCTGGCGATGCAGCGCAAGGGCACGTCGGACATGCGGGTGGTGTCCGGCTCGGTCAGCACGAGAGGCGGCGGCAGCGGAAGCGGGTCTTCGTCCGGCAGTACGTCCCAATCGCTGGAAACCAGCAGCGTGCAGACCTCGACCGACTCCAGATACTGGGAGGAAATCGGCACGTCCCTGAAAACCCTGGTTGGCGAAGCGGGCAGCGTGGTGGTGAGCCCGCAGTCCGGGATCATCATCGTGAAAGCGGCGCCCGCCAGCCTGCATATGGTGGAAAAATATCTGCGCGCGTCGGAACTGGTGAACGCCCGCCAGGTGATGCTGGAGGCCAAGATCCTCGAGGTGCAGCTGAACGACGGCTATCAGTCGGGCATCAACTGGGCGACGCTGCAGCATGGCGGCAAGACCGCAATCGGGGTGAACGGCCTCAATCCTGACGGCACGACGTCGGTCAATCTTGGGGGTACGGTCGCCCAGATGCTGGGCGGCGCCATTCCCGGCCCTGCCGGGAGCGTGTTTGGCCTGGCGTTCAACGACGGGGATTTCGGCGCGGTCATCAATCTGATCAAGAGCCAGGGCGCGGTGCACGTGCTGTCCAGCCCGCGCATCGCCACCATCAACAATCAGAAAGCGGTGCTCAAGGTCGGCACGGACGACTTTTTCGTGACGGCAGTCACGGGCGGGACGGTGGGTGCGCTGGGGGTTCCGGCCACGCCGCCCACCGTGGTCGTGCAGCCCTTCTTTTCCGGCATTGCGCTGGACGTGACGCCGCAAATCGACGACAAGGACAACATCACGCTGCACGTCCGCCCCTCGGTCAGCAACGTCAAGGAAAAGCAGAAGGACATCCAGTTGGGCGACCTGGGGAACTTCGTCCTGCCGCTGGCTTCCAGCAGCATCTCCGAAACCGACAGCGTGGTACGCCTCAAGGACGGTCACATCGTCGCCATCGGCGGCCTGATGAGCCAGTCCTACGACGACAGCAAGAACCGGATCCCGCTGCTCGGCGACATCCCCGTTCTGGGGCAGCTTTTCGGCAACACCAGCCAGAACCGGCAGAAGCGCGAACTGGTGGTGCTGATCAAGACCACGCTGATCCGCGACAACCAGGACTGGAACCGCGACCTGGAAGCCACGCAACGCCGTTTCCAGACCTACGAACTGCCTGAATTCCAGCCATGAGCAGCTGGTGGAGGCACTTCGGCCTGCGCGAGCCGCCGTTTGGCCTGACCCCCGACACCAGTTTCTTCTTTCCCGCGCTGCCGCATCAGGAAGCCCATGAAACGCTGCTGTATGCCTTGAATGCAGGCGAAGGCTTCCTGGTGGTCGAAGGCGAGGTCGGCACCGGCAAAACCCTGCTGCTGCGGCGTCTGCTGAACTCGCTGCCGCCACGCTGGCAGGCGGCCTTCGTGCCCAATCCGGGGCTCGATCCGCGCGGCCTGTATGCGGCGATCGCCATCGAGTTCGGCGTGCCGTCGGACGGCGCCAGCGAAGACGTGCTGCACCGCCTGGAGCGGCACTTCATCGCGCTGGCCCGGCAGGACCGGCAACCCGTGGTGCTGATCGACGAGGCGCAGGCGCTGCCTGCCGACACCCTCGAAGCCGTGCGTCTGCTCACCAACCTGGAAACCGAGAAGCGCAAATTGCTGCAGGTCGTGCTGTTCGGCCAGCCCGAATTGATGGCCCGGCTGCGCAAAAAAGGCACCCGGCAAATTCTCACCCGCATCAGTTTTCATGCCGCATTGCGCCCGCTCGACCGCCGCGAGGCGGCGGCCTATGTGCGGCATCGCCTGGAAGTGGCGGGGCGCGAGGGGGCCTTGTTCAGCGGGTGGGCGGAACGCGCGCTATGGCGCGTCTCCCGTGGATTGCCGCGGCTGCTGAACGTCATCGCGGCCAAGGCCATGATGCTGGCCTACGGCCAGGGCGCGCCACGGGTCACGCGCCGCCACGTGCTCGCGGCAGCGCGCGATACGCTTGCCGCACAGAAGCGCATGCCGCTGGCGCTGCTGGCCTGGGGACTGGCGTTGCTGGGGCTGACGGCCGCGGCCGGCTGGCGTTTGCTGGGATGAGCCGGGAAGGAACGGGATGAGCGTCATCAACCAAATGCTGCGAGAGCTCGATGCGCGAGGGGCCGCTTCGGCCGATGTGCCCGTGGCGCCCATTCGGCCGCTTGGCGTAAATCGCCGTCCGGCCTGGCTGGCTCTTGGCGGGACGGGTCTGCTGGCAGCCGGCGCTGCGGCGATCTATTGGATGCCGCCGGCGGCGCCAACGAGAGGCGAGCCACGGGAGAGGCCCGTCGTCTCCCGGCAGGAGAGCAAAGCGGTCGACACGATGTTGGCTGCCGCTGCGCCCGCTATTCAAGCTGCCCCGCAGCCGGCCGCCGCTGCGCCCTCTCCTGCGATCGTGGCGCAGGAGAGGACGGCTGTCCGCAAGGGAGGGCGGGAGGCGACAGAGCGGCCGTTGGACACGCCACCCAAGCCTTCGCCGCCCATCCCGCCGCTGGAACAGGGTACGCCCCAAGTCGAGCCTGCCGTTGTCAAGAAAATGACGGTGCCATCGCCCGAGGCCGAGGCGCAACAGCATTACGACGAGGCCCAGGTGCTGCGCCGCGCGAAAAAATTCGATGCGGCCATCGGCAGGTATCGTCAGGCGCTGGAGCGCAATCCGGGGATGACGGACGCGCGCGTGCAACTCGCCGGGCTGTTGCAGGAAAAAGGGCAAATCGATGCAGCGTTGTCGCTGCTGAAGGCGGGGTTTGAGCAGCGCGCCGACGACGGCCTGGCGATTGCGGCCGGGCGTCTGCTGTTCGAACTCGGGCAGCGAGAGGCGGCGCTGGACTGGCTGCAACGGGGCCAGGCCGGCTTGCGCCCTGCGGATCATGCCTTGATGGGGGCCTTGTTGTCGCAGGCACATCGCCACGAGGAGGCGAGTCGGGCGTATCGGCGCGCGTTGGCGGCCGACCCCGGCCAGGGGGGATGGCTGCTGGGGTTGGGGCTGGCGCTGGAGGCACAGGGACAGCTTGAAGAAGCGCGGACGGCCTACCGGAACGCGTTGGATCGTGGGCAGTTCAAGCCTGAAGTCATGCAGTTTTTGCGCGAACGCAGTGGTTTGTCGGGACCGTAAAATTCATGCGTGACCGCGCTTTCTATTTTGTGTTGCAATATAACAACGTAATTTTTGCGCGACCGAAGAAAATTCATAGATGGTGGTTTTCTTTTGCCGATTTGCTAGAATCCGCGCGTCGGCTGGATCACAAGTCCCGGACCGATCTTTGGTGTGGGTTTTTATATTCGTAAGTAAAAGGGAAATCAAATGAAATATTCCATCCTCCTGGCTGCTCTGCTGGCTGTTGCCGTGACCGCCTGCGGCAAAAAAGAAGAAGCCGCTGCTCCCGCCGAAGCGCCTGCTGCTGAGGCTCCGGCTCCTGCTCCGGAAGCTGCTGCTCCTGCTGCTCCTGCCGAAGCCGCTCCTGCCGAAGCCGCTCCTTCTGAAGCTGCTCCTGCCGAAGCCGCCCCGGCTGCTCCTGCTCCCGCCCAGTAATACCGGGTCAAGGAACAAAAAAACCGGCCTTCTGGCCGGTTTTTTTATGCCCGCAAAAAACGGTCGAGCCGGGTCAGAGTTTCGGCCAGCCTCGGCAAGGGCTGTGTGTAGGCAAACCGGATGTGGCGGGCTGCGCGGTGGGTGCCGAAGTCGATGCCGGGCGTCGCCGCGATGCCGGCATGTTCGAGCAGATCGGTGGCGAATGCCTGGCTGTCCGCGGTGAAGCGGCGGCAATCGGCATACAGATAAAACGCCCCCTGCGGGGTGACCGGGATCGTGAAACCGCGCTCGCGCAGGGCGGGCAGCAGAAAATCGCGGCGCGCGCGCAGCGCGTCCTTGCGGGCTTCGAGTTGATCCAGGGTGGCGGGGGCGAATGCCGCCAGCGCTGCATGCTGCGCCGGCGTGGGCGCAGCCAGGAACAGGTTCTGCGCCAGCCGTTCCAGTCCCGGCAGGGCCCAGGCGGGCGCGGCCAGCCAGCCGAGTCGCCAGCCGGTCATCAGGAAATATTTCGAGAAGCTGCTGATGACGAAGACGTCGTCCCAGCGCGCGGCGCTGTGTTCGGTGCCGTCGTAGGTGAGCGCCAGATAGATTTCGTCGACGATCAGGGCGATGCCCCGTGCAGCGCACCAGTCATGGATGCGCGCCAGTTCGTCCGCCGCGATCGCGGTACCGGTGGGGTTGGACGGGCTGGCGATCAGCACGACGCGGGTGGCCGGGGTGGCATGGCGCCCGATCAGTTCGAGCGTGAGCTGGAAGCCGCTGTCGGCATCGACCGGAACGGTGACGGCGCGCGCGTCGCAAAAACGGGCGAAATGACGGTTGCAGGGATAACCCGGATCGGCCATCAGCACCTCGTCTCCGGGGCCGGCCAGCAGGCCCAGCACCAGCAGCAGCGCGCCGGATGCGCCGGGGGTGACGACGATGCGCGCGGGATCGATCGCGGTCCGCCAGCGCGTCGCATAAAATCCGGCGATGGCTTCGCGCAGCGCCGGCAGGCCCAGTGCGCCGGTGTAGTGCGTGTGGCCTGCGCGCAGCGCGGCAATGCCCGCCTCGACGATGGGGGCGGGGGTGGCGAAGTCGGGCTCGCCGATTTCGAGATGGATGATGTCGCGCCCGGCGGCCTGCAGCGCCTGCGCGCGTGCCAGGATGTCCATCGCATGGAACGGGGCGATGCCGTCCATGCGCGTCGCCACGTGCGGCCGCTTCGATCTCATGCCGCGCCTCCCGGCCGCTGCAGCGGGTGCTGGCGATAGAACAGCTTCAATTGTTCGTAAACCGCGGGGTATTCGGCGCGCAGCAGTCCGGGCGTTTCGAAGAACACCTCGGTCACCACGGCAAAGAATTCGGCCGGAGCGGTGCTGGCATAGGGGTCGATCGCAGTGTCTTCGCCGGCGTCGACGCGCGCGCACAAGTCCTCATAGGCGCGGCTGAAATCGCGCGCCCAGGCGGCGGCGCTCATGCCGCGATGCAGCGGCGGGAAGCCGTTGGCGTCGCCGTTCAGCATGTCGAGCTTGTGCGCGAATTCGTGCAGCACGACGTTGTAGCCGTCAGCCTGGCCGCTGGTTTCCACGTCGGCAATCGACAGCACCAGCGGGCCACCGTGCCAGGATTCACCGGCCAGAATGTCGCGCGTGACGTGCACGACGCCGGCTTCGTCCATTTCCTCATGGGGCCGCAGGAATTCGTCGGGATAGAGAATGATTTCGCGCCAGCCGCGGTAGCTGTCGTCATCGAGGTTGAGCGTCAACAGGCAGGCCTGCAAGGCGATGGAAAGCCGGGTGGCGTCGTCGACCGCGGCGCCGCCGGCTGCGGAAAACGCCTTGTCGACGAGCAGCAGGCTGGCCGATTCGCGCAGGCGGGCCAGTTCGTCGGGCGTCAGCCCGCGCAGGATCGGCAGGCGCCCCGCCGCATGGCCGAAAGCGTCGAGCGGGATCAGGTGGCGTCCGAGTATGCGGTTGCGGCGCCAGCGGGCAAACCATCTCATTCGTCGCTGTCGAGCAGGCGCGGGGTTGCCGAGTCCGGGTGTTCGAGCTCGACCCGCTCGATCTGCTGGAAGCGGCGGCTGATCTTGTCGCTGGAAATGCGCACCTCACTGACATCCTTGTTGGCCTGCTCGATGTGCGCGGCCAGTTTTTTCATGCGCTCGTCGAAGCGTGCGAAATCCTTTGCCAGCTTGCCGAGTTCGTCCTTGATCACGTGCGCCATGCGCCGCGTTTCGGAATCGCGGATCACCGCGCGTGCAGTATTGAGGACCGCCATCAGCGTGGTGGGCGAGGTCAGCCACACCCGCTTTTTCTGCGCGTGCTCGACCAGGTCCGGATGGTAGGCGTGGATCTCGGCGAACACCGCTTCGGCCGGCAGGAACATCACCGCGCCGTCGGAGGTCTCCCCTTCGACGATGTATTTGGCGGCGATGTCGTCGACGTGCTTTCTGACGTCAGCCTTGAACTGCCGGCGCGCGGCGTCACGCTCGGCCGGCGGCAGGCTGTCGTCGAACATGCGGCTGTAGTTTTCCAGCGGGAACTTGGAATCGACGCACACCGTGCCGGTCGGCTCCGGCAGGATCAGCACGCAGTCGGCGCGCGCGCCGCTCTTCAGGGTGTGCTGGAAGGCGTAGGCGTCGGGCGGCAGGCTGTTCCGCACCAGGGCTTCCAGTTGCACTTCGCCGAAGGCGCCGCGCGAGCGCTTGTCGCCGAGGATTTCCTGCAGGCTGACGACGTTGTTTGCCAGCCCTTCGATTTTCTTCTGCGCCTCATCGATCACCGCCAGCCGCGACATGACGGAGGTAAAGGTCTCGTTGGTTTTCTTGAAGCCCTCGTCGAGGCGCTCGGCCACCTTGCCGGAAATTTCGTTGAGTCGTCCGTCGACGGTCTGCGAGAGCTGCTGAACGCGCTCGTTGAAGTGTGCGGTCATGCCCTTCAGCGTGTCCTGCAGCAGGCTTTGCTCGGCGCGCCCCTGCTCGATCAGCTTTTCCAGCATGGCGGTCTGGAACTGGCCGAACCGGCCGGTGACGGTTTCGCGGGTTTCGGCCAGCCGTTCGGTCTGGGCGATCTGCAAGGCCGCCAGCTGCGCCTGCACGCGGTCGGACTGCTGCGCCAGGCCCGCGTGCAGGTCGGTCAGCACCGCGCGGTGACGCGCCTCCATGTCCTGCGCCAGCAACGCGGGGAGCCCGGCCTGTTCGCGCCGCAGCGCATGGAGGCGCAGCAACAGGAGAAAAGTCGCGAGGATGAGGGCGGCAAGGCCGAGGAGGAGGCCGATTTCGACAGGACGCATGGCGCAATTTTACCCGCGGCTGCCTGAAAAACAGTCAGACAAGGAGGACGCCGAGGGCGCGGTGGTAAAGACGCGCATTCTTCCTCAGCGTCCTCCGTGTCCTCCTTGTGAAGCCTGGATGTTCAGGCCGCTGCGCGGCTGGCGCGCTTGCGCTCGTGTTCCTGCAGGTGGCGCTTGCGGATGCGGATCGATTTCGGCGTGATTTCAACCAGTTCGTCGTCGTCGATGAATTCCACCGCCGATTCCAGCGTCAGCTTGATCGGGGTGGTCAGGCGCACGGCTTCGTCGGTGCCGGAGGCGCGCACGTTGGTCAGCTGCTTGCCCTTGATCGGGTTGACCACCAGGTCGTTGTCGCGGCTGTGGATGCCGATGACCATGCCTTCGTACAGCTTGTCGCCGGGCGAGACGAACATGCGGCCACGGTCTTCCAGTTTCCACAACGCATAGGCCACGGCCTCGCCGTTGTCCTGCGACACCAGCACGCCGTTGTGGCGGCCGGGCAGGTCGGCTTTCACCGGGCCGTAGTCGTCGAACACGTGGCTCATCAGGCCGGTGCCGCGCGTCATGGTCAT
>JAJYXA010000530.1:1126-9453 GCA_021791235.1 Pseudomonadota bacterium | reverse complement strand
ATCACCGATGGCGCGTCCCAGCTGGGCGGATGTGCTGGCGAAGGAATCATCCTTCAGCAGGGTGTTGAACCGTTCGCCGAGGTGCTGGTAGGCCCCACCAGGTTTCATGCCCTCGAAAACCTCCCGCAGCGGCCGACCGGTGGCCTTCATCTCGCCGATCAGCTTGTCCATGCCGCGAGCCTTGAGGCTGTCGGTCATCTTGACGATATTGCTGGCGGCCTCGTCGAGCTGCTGCCCAAGGATGTAGTGGCCGTTTTCGCGCCCCTTGACATAGAACCCGTGGGCCTTGCCGGCGGTGTACATGATGCCGCTGACAATGGCGCTACCCGCTGCGGCGGTCAGGGCGAACGGGGCATTCAGGATCTTGGTCAGTAAATCCTGCTGGACGGGCGTACCGGGTGGCTGCTCGGGCTGTTTGGGCTTGGCTGTCGCCGTCGCCTTGGGAGGCGTGGCGATCTTCGCCGCGCCAGTTGCCGAGGGATCTACCGTGGCATCTTCCGATGCCGCTGACGCCTTGGCAGCCACATCAAGATCGATGTCGACGCTGGGTGCGGGCGCTTTGCTGGCTGACCAAGCATTACGGTGGACGGTCTGCTGCTCTTCGCCGAGGATGACCCCATCGTCATCCTTGATCGGCACCGTGATTGTCACCTCCTGCCGGCCAAGGTTGCGCAGCTCGATGTAGTCGCCCTGCCCTACTTCGCCTGCCTCCAGTGCCCGGGGCAGATCGACGCCCCAAACATAAGCCTGCGTTCCGTCCGGCGTCTGGATAAGTGCGAAGTGATTTTCCTTGTTGCCCGGAGTGAAATCGTAGGGCGCTGCACCTTGCTCGACGAGCAGGCCGGTGATGGGGCCGCCGCCGACATGGTTGGGCGGCCGGGGATTCGCCGGGGGCGGCATATCCGCACCCTGCCCAGCCAGTGGTGCGGGAGAGGTATCCGGTGTTGCGGCCTGCAATCGCTTGATTTGTGCCATTTGACGGTTCCTTTGGTAGATGTGGTTATTGATTCGCTTTGGCGGCTGCAATGCGCAGCTCACGCTGCCGCTGTTCGGAATCCTGTTTGACGCTGATCGCGAGCTGGGTAGCCAGTACCGCCTCGATCCGCTCCATGCGCCGGTATTCGGCGAGATCCATCCGAGCCTGCAGGGCGCGGATCTTCACAACCTCGCGCGACAGGTTCTCCAGCGAGAATCCGGCAATCATCTTGTACCAGGCAGGCGACTCGAACCGTCCACGCACCTGGCTCTCCATCAGTTCCAGTTCGCTCACGTCGGCTTTGTTCAACATGGCCGACGAACCCAGGCCTTGAATCGGGGTGCGCGCGGCGATTGCCGCATTCAGCGAATTGGCGGCCACCGATCCCCGGGCCTGCTCGATGTATTGGCCAGCGACAAACGTCTTGCCGTGAGGCGTTTTCTCCCACTCCCGGGGAATGTTTTGTGTCGGGATCGGATTGACGACGTTGCCGACGAAGGCCTGCGCGGCTGCGATCTGTTCCGGCGTGTAGCTCGACGTGTTCAGCGCGGCGTCGGCGCGCACGTCGGCGTTCTGCATTTGCGGATCGACGGCACTGCACCGCCCGAGATCCGCGTCCTGCTGGGAGCAGTATTTGCTCGCGTGTTCATCGTAGAGCTTGCCCACGGCGGCCGAGGTATTGGCCGTGAACAGCGTCCGGGATGCCGCCTTGTCGTTCAGGCTGCGCCAGGTCTGATCGACGCCAGCGCCGGCGACACTGGAAGCGGCACCGCCAGACGCTTCAAAACACAGGCGGGGAGAAGGTTCGTAGCGGGTAGCGGCCTCAGCCCGGGCGCGCTCCATGTGGAGCTGCGAGAGCACCGCTGCATTGCCTTCCTCCATCGTTCGCATCGCTGCTGTCTGGCGCTGAATCTCGGCCATCACCTTGCCGAAACCGGCTGCGATAGTGGTATTCAGCCGTTCGAGCCAGGCGACCACAACCAGCTTGCTACTCTCGATCGCGCCAACAACCATGCCGCCAGCCGTTTCCGCGCCGGCGGCGGCTGCTGCACCGTCGCCACAGCAGGCGTGGGCCGGAGCCGTGCCGATCAGGAGCGCGGCGGTAATGGATGCGGCCAGAATGTTTTTTTTCATGGCTACCTCAGAAAGTTGATAACGCGATCGGTCGCGTTGTCGAGTGCGTTGCGAACCGTTGAGCCGCCGTCATCCTTGATGGTGACGTTGCCAGTAACGCCGGCTCCGCTGGTGCTCGTAGTGACGCCGCCGGAGGCGAATGGAACATTGCTCAGCCCTGCCCCTTGCACGGCGTCATTGACCGCACGATTGAATTGCTGGGTCGCCGCCTGGCACGCGCGCTGTAGGAGTTTTGCGGCCATGCTGCGCAGGAGGGCGTCAAGATCGCCAATGCCGGGAATGGTGAAGCTGAACCCGATATCGAACATGGAGATGAAATCGAGGCATGAGCCGGTCGCGTCGTCAAAGGTCTTTACCGGATCGACGCGCGGGGTGTTGATCTGCACATAGCGCGCTTGGGCCTCAGTCGCACCACGGCGCAGATCGTCGCAATCGACCAGGCTTTGAACCGCCGTCGCTGGGGTAGAAGCGAGCAGGGAGGCGGTCAGTACCAAGATGGCCTTAGCGCTCATCGTGATCTCTCTTGATCTTTCGCACCTGGCGCGAAATTGTCAGGAACTGGCCGCGCGCCAAGTGCAGCTCGTAGTCCATCTGCCGCTGCATCCATTCCTCTGCCGTGCCACCAATTGCTAGCTGCAGGCGCAGCGCCACACCGGCGCTGATGCCGGCGTGGCCGTTCACCACGTCCGAAAAATGGGTGCGGCTGAGACCAAGCGCCCTAGCAGCCGCGCTGATGCTGACCCCGAGGGTCTGCAACTTTTGTCTGAGAATCTGGCCCGGGTGAGGAACCCTGGTGACTATTTTCATTGGGGTTGCCGTGTCGTGTAGATGACGACAGCTTACCCCCGCGCTTTGAGAAAATCAAGCGTAAGTATTTGATTTACAATAACAAATAATACGCAATAATAACAACTCATACCATTTCATCCAGACATTCCACCAATTGTTGTCTCCTTCCTATTGTGTGTTTATGTATTTAAATAAATATTTCTTGACAGGCCGGGACGGGGTGGTCTAGCATTGGCTCTGTTGTATTTATTTAAATAAATATTGCTAGTGGAAAGGAGCATGACCATGACCCGCATCGCGGTCGTAAATACCAAGGGAGGCGTCGGCAAAACAACCGTCGCGACCCATCTCGCCGGCATGCTGGCGCAGCGTGCCCCGACGCTGCTGATCGACGGAGACCCTCAGGCCAGCGCCGCGAGTTGGGCGGCCTGGCGGCGCGAAGCCAACCGCGAGCCGAGTCCGACGACAACTTGCCTGCTCGGCAAAGCCGTCTTTGATGAGGGCAAGAACTTGGGAAAAGGCTTTGCGCACACTGTCATCGACGCCGGCGGGCGCGACTCCGCAGGCCTCCGCGCCGCCCTACTTCTGGCCGAGCGTGCAGTGGTACCCGTTGGTGCGTCCAACTTGGACGCGGCTGCAATGACCGATCTCCTAGAGATCGTCGAGCTGGCCAAGGACTTCAATTCCGATCTTGATGTTCAGGTGCTCATGATGCGGATCGATCCTCGTACACGGGACACCGGGGAAATGCTCGAATACCTGAAAGAGAACGAGCTGCGGGTACTCAACGCCAGGATCTGTGAGCGTGTCGCCTATCGTCGCGCAATCGGCGAAGGGGCAACCGTTGCCGAGATTGGCAAAGACGCCCAGGCGATCGCCGAAATGCAGGCCCTATTCGAGGAGATCACCCGATGAAAAAGAAACCCGACCTGTCCGGCTTCGGTGCGCCGAAAGATCCCAATGCCTTTCTTGAGGGGGGGGCTGCCGCCGCTGCCGAGAAGCGCGAGGCTCCTGTTGTTGCCTCGGCTGCGCCGTCAGCCGAAGGTGCGAAGATCACCAAGACGATCCGCATGTCGCGGACGATGGATCTGCGCCTCAAGGAAGAAGCTCACCGGCGCTCGATGGCTGAGGGTAAGCGCGTTACCGAGTCCGATCTCATCGAACAGGCTTTACTTAAATATTTAAATATGTAAGCAAATCGGTTGCACCACCGGCAGCCACCGGCAGCGCAACCTGACCATCAATCACACCTAATAGGAGGTGAAATCACATGGCTATGTCAATCTTACCTGCTCAATTCGACGTTCCGCCAGCGGTCTCCCAGGACGAGCTGGAGGATCTGATCATCCAGGTCGAGCCTGGGATCGAGGATCGGCCCTACTCGCTTGAGACGACTGTCGGGCAGCTTCGCGCCGCAGTCGAAAAGCTCCTGCAGGCCTACCGGCAATCGCTCTACCTGGCGCAGCACGGGGCCACGATGTTGCCGGCCCAGCACTGGCTGTTGGCCGAGACGATCGCGGCAAACTACCGTCAGGCCTGGGCCTACGCTGCTGCTATGCCGACCGTCGTGACGCCGGCGCTGGAATTGTTCCTGGCCAACATGGACATCGAGGGAGACGGGGGCGATGCCAGTGCCCAATATCACTAATCAGCACGGGCTCTATTCCGCCGATCAGCTCGCGGCGGCGGTGCACGTCGCCGGCGGGCTGTGGGTTCGCCTGTCGGATTTTGCCTTTGACCTTGCAGGCCTCGGCCCCCGGTATGCCCGGGTAATTGAGGGCAAGATCGACGGGCAACCCGTCTCCTGGGCCTACCTTGACGATGGAGAGGATATCTACGGCCTCATCACCGCCGACATGGAGCCGCGTGTCCTGGGGACGCCTCGGGAGGTGCTCGGCGACGATGGCATCTATCCCTGGCTGGACGATCAGATCGTGCGCTGGGGGCGCAATCTAACGCGGCAGCAGCGCATTCTGGCGACCGCCTATGCCCGCGAGATCGGACTGCAGATCGGCGACAGGATTGCCGCGCGACGGGTATTTTCCTGGGTGCTGACCTATGAGCGCCGCGCCTGGTGGATCTGCAGGAATCGCCAGAAGGTCTATATCCTGGGCCACGCGCCGGACTGGTCGACGCTGGGGTTGTGAAAGGGGAACGTTTATGGGGAACGACTTGAAACGTGATCGCCGCCGCGAGAAAAGGCGCAAGCAGGCCGCCATGCGGTGGCGGGTTCGCCGCGAGCACGTTAAGGCGATCATCGAGGGGCCGGATTCCGACATCCACCGGATGATGATCGCGATTCAATCCAACCGAGGACGGATGCCGGCCGACCTGATCAGAGACTTCGGGCTGCAGAATGATCCAGGGGCCGTGGCCGTGATCGAGAGCCTGGTGCGGTTCCCTTTCAAACTCCTGCCGCCGTTGCCACGGAAGATCTGGTAATGCCTCAGCTCGTTTTCTTTGACACCGAGTTCACCGGCCTTGGCCTGGGCTGGATCGCCGCCGGCGGCGACATCGAGAGGAAAGCGCCATGAACGTCAAAGAGCTGATTGATATCCTACAGAAGCTGCCAGCCGACATGGAGATCATGATGCCGTTGGAAAGCAACGTAGATCGACCGAAGGCGGTCTATATTGCCACGGTGGCCAAGACGCGGCGCGACTGGACGATGGCCCCCGTAGGGAACTACGTTGTTCTCGACATTGACGAGGTATCCAAGCGCGAGGACATCGCTGGCGATCCGTACCAGGTTGTCATGATGGACGTTGATTGTCCTACCTGGCTCTACACGGATTCGGATGGGCAACCCGGCGTGATTGAAATGCAGCAGGTCGATACACTCATCAACCGAGGATTCACCGTGCCGGTCTGGCAAGCGGTGCCGGAGAAAGGACATAGCACCACGTCCTTTATCCGCTACAGCGACCTTCCCGCCGATCTGATAGAGGCCTATGGACGTTGGCAGCACGCTGCGATGTTTGGCGAGACGCCGCCGCCGTTTCCTCGAACGGCTGTCTGGGCCGACTTCATGATGTTCATGACGTTTGACGATGGATCGGAAAATGCCGAGATCCTGGCGAGGTATCTATGAGCACAGCACAGATTCGGGTGAGCGGTACCGGCTTCGTGGCCGAATTGTCGGATGGCCAGCGCATCGAGCGCGGCACTCTGGATGAGTTGGCTACGGCCTTGCACGCCGCCGGCGTCACGGCCGAGACAGCGCATTGCGGCGACTGGCGCGATGCGCAAATCCTTGGTGCTGGCCAGCAGATTGCCCTCAAGGCCGCTCTGCGGCGCTTGGCGGGTCTGGATCGTGTCACCTGGACAACCGAAGGCTTTGATGACGACGGCGGCACCCTCACCCTCACCCTGCACCAGGTCGATGCCCTTGTCTATCGTGGCCTCACCGTTCCAGTATGGGAGCTGCTACCCGGGCAGGGCAACTATTCCGCCAATCCGTTCGTGCGGCGCGAGGATTTGCCGGCCGACCTGGCTGAGGCCTTCTTTGACCACTGGCAATTCGGCGCAAATCAGCCATTCTCCGATGCAGCCTACTTCTGGGATTTCGGTAACTTCATGGGCAACATGTCGAAAGACCTGCCCAACCGCCGCATGGTCAGGGAAGCCGAGATCGCGAGGAAATATCTGTGACCATCAACGACGACACCATGATTCGACTCGCCGACTATCCGATCCTGGAGCAGTTGGCCAAGCACCGCACGAAGGCAACGCGCCTCGATAGTCGCGCGTGCCGGGATGTCTACGAGCGCGGCCTGCCCGAAATCGACATGGCCAACATCCAGCCGGCAGAACGGGAACTGATCGAATCCCTCGGCCTGGCGGCCTTGCTCGAAAGATGAAAGTCTAAGGTGAAACACGAATACCTTGACGCGCGCAGCTTGGCGATGCATCGCCTGATCGCCGCCAAGATTCGGAATGATCCGGTGCTCTTTGAAAAGGTACGGGTGACGATTGGCCGCTTCCGGCAAATCGTCTGTGCAAACTCGCAGTCCTATCTCATCGAGTGGGAACGTGTCATCAAGCAAGGCATGGAAGCCGCGCTCGCGCTGGCCACGGAAGAAAGCGAGCGCGCAACCGCATTGCGCCAGGCATCACCGTTCGCCGGCATCCTGACCAAACCCGAACGCCTGGCGTTCCTCGCGCAGTGGAAACGCGATCACGCGCACGAAAGGTGAAAGGTTATGGGGCGCATCTTCTTCGCCGGCGACACCCACGGCAATTTCGGCCACATCATCCACATCCAGGCCGTGCGGCAGCACCGGCAAGAAAAGGCCGATGGATGATCCTCTTCCTTGACTACGACGGGGTGTTGCACCCTGACGCCGCGTATATGGGCACCAATGGGCCAGCGCTGCGCGGCGATGGCTCGCTGTTCATGTGGGCCGAACTGCTGGCCGATGCGCTGGCCGAGCATCCCGGCGTGCAGATCGTTTTGAGCACAAGCTGGGTGCGACGCCTGCCGTTCGACCAAGTACGCGACTTCCTACCGCCAAGCCTGCGCGAGCGCGTCATCGGCTCGACGTGGCACCACATCCAGCACGAGCCAGAATTCAGCCGAGACTTGCCGTTTTCCTACTGGCAGGACGCGATCAGGTATCAGCAGATAAGGCGCTGGGTGTCCGTCTATCGTGTCGGCCAGTGGTGCGCCATCGACGATGACGGCGGCGGCTGGCCCGATGCCGACCGCGATCGACTTGTGCTGACCGACAGCGCACGCGGGCTGTCCGATCCGACCGCGTTGGCGCGTTTGGCCGAGCTACTGAAATGACCGACTACTGCCAGCACCTGGACGCCACCTATGCGCTGCTGCAGCAGCTCCGATCGGCAGCGGAGCGGGGCGACATGGCCGCCATCGCGGAGATCGCACGGGCCGTCGATTGGGAGGCCGTCACCGGCGAATTTGAGCCCGTCGTGGGCCGCTACCGTACTGCCGTGTATCGGCACGGTCGCCGGATCATCCGCAATTTGCGCCGACCGTATATGCTCTATCACGACTGCGTGAACCTGGATCTGCAACTCGACATGCTGCGCGGCGCGATCGAGGACTCGCCCTCACTCCTAGCCGCCGCCGGCGAGGCGCTACAGAAGGCCTACGACACCGTTGTCCGCCGTGAGGCTCTTAGGGGCCATCGGCCTGACGATGCGCCGGTATCGACGCCCTGGCCAACCATCGAGGCGCTGATCGAAGCGGCCGAGGAAAAGATGCAGCGAGGCCGAGAGCTGGAGGCCGCCGGCGACCCCGATTACATGGACTGCCGGCGGGTGAATCTACCTACCGCTTAGAACTTCCAGGCCGCCCCGGCGCGCAGGACGGGCTTACCGCCAGATCCAGTCGTGGCCACGCCGGCATTGATGATCGCGCCGGACTGCAGCGCTTGCGCAAACGCAATGCCGAGGCCGCCCTGGC
>JAJYXA010000530.1:0-1116 GCA_021791235.1 Pseudomonadota bacterium | reverse complement strand
TCCGACCGCGATAGCCCGCTCACCTGGTGCGAGCGCCGGCAGGGCTGGGGAGGCCGCCACCGCCGCGATCGCGCGGCTGTATTCCTTCCTCAGTCCGTTGATCGCCTGATCGGTGTGGCTGTTAGCCTGGTTGAGAATGGCCACCGGGTTGATCGCCGCGACATCCTGCTGGAGCTGCTGCACGGTCGTTTCGAGGGTAGTTACCCGAGGCGTCAGCGTGTTGACGGCTGTCAGTGCGGTGTTGGCGGTAGTCCGGGCTACGTTGTCAGTTCCGCCATTGGCCGCAACATAGGTCTGCATCTGCGACACGTTCACCGCATCCGTGGCCAAGGCACCTGCCGTGACATTCTGCAGGACGCGCGTCGGCGTCTGCGCGCCACCGCCGAACGAAACAGAATTGGCCGTCGTCGCGACCGAGCCGGAGCCGATCGCCACAGCGTTTTTGCCTGTGGCGCTGGACTGGTAGCCGATCGCGACCGCGCCTTCCTCGCCGGTGCCGTTGGTGTTATTGATCGCGGTTGACTGCATGCCGATCGCAATGTTGCCGGACGAATTGACGCTATTGCCCGTCGTCGCCTGGTTGCCGATCGTCACGTTGCCGCCGCCGATAGTGCTGCTATCTGCGCCCAGCGACGAATTGTTCGCGCCGTTGATCGTTGCGCCCGAGCCGACCGCCGTATTTGACCAGCCGGTGGCCGGCGCTGACGGGTAAGAGATCGACGCGCCAGATCCGACGACAGTATTGCTGCCGCCGGTGGCCGTGATCGAGCCATTCACCGCCACGTCAGAGCCAAGCGGCGCAGTGCCGCCATCGAGTCCGCCAGCGAGCGCCGAGGAAGCCAGGCCAAAGGACAGGGAGAGAGCGAGGGTGGTTTTCCTAAAATTCAACGTCATCATTTTTGATCTCCAAATTGAACCGGGCAAAAAAAAGACCGCCCGAGGCGGCCAGCGCGCGACGGCCCGAAAAAATCACCGCGACGCCGACCGATATTGGAGACCAGAGAGCCAGATGAGGACATCTGTGCCCATCAAGGGATTGCGCCCACTGAGGGGCTTCTACGCGCGCCAGAGAGGCCATTCCGGGCACATCAGGGGGAAGGGATCGCCAGCGAAAAG
>JAJYXA010000228.1 GCA_021791235.1 Pseudomonadota bacterium | reverse complement strand
GAACGAATTCGCACGCATCCGCGCCCTCTTCGAACGCGCCAGGCTCCCGGTGGATGCGCCCGACCTGGGGGTGGAAAACTACCTCGATCACATGGCGGTAGACAAAAAAGTGGAAAGCGGCCGCATTCGCTTCGTGCTGCTGAAGTCGATCGGTGCGGCCATCGTCACTGCCGACGTGACGGAGCAGGCCTTGCGCGATACCCTGCGCGGCACCGTTCACCATGCCTGAGAATCTCGCACCCTATGCCGCCTCGTCACTGAGCTCGCGCGGCCGTCGCTTCAAGGAAACCGCCCCTGCCGGACGCAGCGAATTTCAGCGCGACCGCGACCGCATCATCCACTCCACCGCCTTCCGCCGCCTGGAATACAAGACCCAGGTGTTCGTCAACCACGAGGGCGACCTGTTCCGCACCCGCCTCACCCACAGCCTGGAAGTGGCGCAGATCGGCCGCACCATCGCCCGCCTGCTGAACCTGAACGAGGACCTGGTGGAAGCGGTGGCGCTGGCGCACGATCTCGGCCACACGCCCTTCGGCCACGCCGGGCAGGATGCGCTGAACGCCTGCATGCGCGAGCACGGCGGCTTCGAGCACAACCTGCAGTCGCTGCGCGTGGTCGATCTGCTGGAAGAGCGCTACGCCGAATTCGACGGGCTGAATCTCACTTTCGAGGCGCGCGAGGGCATCCTCAAGCACTGCTCGCTGGGCAATGCCGAAAAACTCGGCGACGTCGGCGCGCGCTTTCTCGACAAGCGGCAGCCCTCGCTGGAAGCGCAGATCGCCAACCTGGCCGACGAGATCGCCTACAACAACCACGACGTCGACGACGGCCTGCGCTCCGGGCTGATCGCGCTGGAGCAGTTGATGGAGGTGCAGCTGTTCGCGCGCCATCTGGGCGAGGTGCGCAGCCTGTATCCGGCATTGAGCGGCCGCCGCGTGGTGACCGAAACCGTGCGCCGCATCATCAACACGCTGATCCTCGACCTGGTCAACACGACGCGGATCAACGTCGAAAACAGCGGCGTGCAGACCATCGCCGAGGTGCGCGCGGCGCCGCCGCTGGCGGCCTTCAGCCCCGCGCTGCTGGACGAGCACCGCGAGCTGAAGCGTTTTCTGCACCGCCATCTGTACCGCCATTACAGGGTGGCGCGCATGAGCGCCAAGGCCAGCCGCATCGTCAGCGATCTCTACACCGCGTTCACCGGCGATGCCCGCCTGCTGCCGCCCGAGCACCAGGAACGCGAATCGCTGGAAGGCGCGCGCGCGGTGGCCGACTACATCGCCGGCATGACCGATCGCTATGCCATGCGCGAACACCGGCGGATTTTCGCGGTGGAGGAGATTTACGGCTGACGCGTTCCCGCCCGGCTCCGGCCCGAGGCGGGCCTCTCACACAGTCTTGCGAGGGCGTCCGTGGGGTCAGTCGCCCGGCGGCAGCGTGCGCGCCACCACCCAGCAAGTCACTTCGCGTGCGCCCGCCTGTTTAAGCGTCGCAGCCAGCTCGTCAAGGCTGGTGCCGGTCGTCATCACGTCGTCGATCAGCGCGACGCATTGCCCGCGAACGTCGTCCGAACACACGAATGCGCCGCGCACGTTGCGCCGCCGGGCTTGGTGCTTCAGGCCCATTTGCGGCGGCGTGTCGCGGATGCGCCGGGCGCTGCGGGTGTCGAGCGGGAGTGCCAGCCGCTTCGCCACCGTCCGCGCGATTTCGGTGGCGTGGTTGAAGCCGCGCTCGCGGATGCGTGCCGGATGCAGCGGCATGGCCATCAGGCGGTCGGGGCGGGGGGCGGCGGACACGGCCTCGGCGAGGCACTCGCCCAGCACCGGCGCAATGGCGAGCTGGCCGTGATATTTCAGGCGCGGGATCATCCGGTCGAGCGGAAACGCATAGGCCAGCGCGGCATGGGTGCGGTCGAACGCCGGCGGGTGTTTGAGACAGGCGCCGCAGCGCTGGCCGTCTGGGGTGGGGATCGCGCACTGCGGGCACTGCGGCTGGCGGTGCCAGGGCAGCTCGGCCAGGCAGCCTGCGCATAGCGCGCGCGTCGACCCGGCGCTGCACAGCAGGCAGGCGGGCGGCAACATCTGATTAAAAATCCGGCGGATGTTCAATTTTGTTGCGGTCTGGATTTGACAGCGGCGTCGGCGCCCCCGAAAATCCCGGCCATGAAAGTCAAACGCGTCATTTCCGCCTCATCCTCCCGTTTCGCCGCCCAGCTGTTCAATATCGTCACCGTCGCGGCGTTGATGATTTCGCTGACGGCCCTGCTGCTGGGCAAGCTGCTCGCCAGCCACAAGATCGGCTTCCTGCCGTTCGTGCTGTCGCTGCCGCCGGTGATGCTCTGGCTGGGCGCATCGATTTTCGTCTATGCCAGCATCGCCCACCACCCCAACCCGCGGGCCGCGCATTACAACAAGTGGGCAGGCTACCGGTTTTACGGCGTGATGGGCAGCCTGATGGTGATCGGCCCGGCGATCTACGGCCTGCTCGACGGCTGGCAGGGGCTGATGCTGGTGCTGGGGCTGGCGGTAACGATCATCGTGCCGTGGGCGCTGTTTGATATTTACAAGGCCGCGCGCGAACCGTGGCAGGACATGACCATCGAGGTGGCGATCAATGAATGACATGACTCAACCCGTAAGCAAGTTTTCCATGGCCGAGATCGAGGCGCTGTTCGCCTTGCCCTTTGCCGACCTGATGTATCGGGCGCAAACCGTGCACCGCGAACATTTCGACCCCAACCGCGTGCAGCTCTCCACCCTGCTGTCGATCAAGACCGGCGGCTGCTCCGAGGACTGCGGCTACTGCCCGCAGTCGGCGCGCTACGACGCCGGCGTGGAAAACCAGGGCCTGCTCCATATCGACGACGTGCTGAGGGCAGCCCGCGCCGCCAAGGCCGCCGGCGCCTCGCGCTTCTGCATGGGCGCGGCCTGGCGCGGGCCGAAGCAGCGCGACCTCGAGCCGGTGCTCGACATGGTGCGCTCAGTGCGCGCACTGGGGCTGGAAACCTGCGCCACGCTGGGCATGCTGAAGGACGGCCAGGCCGAGCAGCTGAAGGAAGCCGGCCTCGACTACTACAACCACAACCTCGACACCGCGCCCGAGTTCTACGGCGACATCATCACCACCCGCGAGTACCAGGACCGCCTCGACACGCTGGAGCGCGTGCGCCACGCCGACCTGCACGTGTGCTGCGGCGGCATCGTCGGCATGGGCGAATCGCGCACCCAGCGCGCCGGCCTCATCGCGCAGCTGGCCTCGCTCGACCCGCAGCCGGAATCGGTGCCGATCAACCTGCTGGTGCAGGTCGAGGGCACGCCGCTCGCCGGCACCGAGGCGCTCGAACCGCTGGAATTCGTGCGCACCATCGCGGTCGCCCGCATCTGCATGCCGAAGAGCTTCGTGCGCCTGTCGGCCGGGCGCCAGCAGATGAGCGACGCGGTGCAGGCTTTATGTTTCCTTGCCGGCGCCAACTCGATTTTCTACGGCGAGAAGCTGCTCACCACCGGCAATCCGGAATGGGAGCGCGACCAGCGCCTGTTCGACAGTCTGGGTCTGACCGCGTTGTGAGTTTTGCCGGCCTGACCCGCCTGCAGCAGGGGCTGGCGGCGCTGCAGGCCGATCATCTCGAGCGCAAACGCCGGCTGCTCGACGGCGCGCAGGGCGCGCACGTCACGATCGACGGCCAGCGCGTCGTCTCCTTCTGCAGCAACGACTATCTCGGCCTTGCCGCCGATCCGGCGCTGGTGGCCGCCGCGCACGCCGCGCTCGATGCGTGCGGCGTCGGCGCCGGCGCGGCGCACCTCATCACCGGACACCACCGCTTCCACCACGAATTCGAAGCCGCCTTCGCGCGCTTCGTCGGCAAGCCGGCGGCGCTGCTGTTTTCCACCGGCTACCTGGCCAACCTCGGCGTGCTGACCGCGCTGCTTCATCGGAAAGGCGAGGTGTTCGCCGACAAGCTCAACCACGCCTCGCTGGTCGACGCCGCGCAGCTGTCCGGCGCGAGCTTCACCCGCTATCGCCACAACGATCTGGCGCAGCTCGAGGGCCAGCTGGCGGCCAGCACGGCGCAGGACAAGCTGATCGTGTCGGACCTGGTGTACAGCATGGACGGCGACATCACGCCGGTCGACGCGCTGCTCGACCTCGCCGAGCGTTATGACGCCTGGCTCTATCTCGACGATGCGCACGGCTTCGGTGTGCTCAACGACGGCCGCGGCGGACTGACCGAACGCGCCCGCGCGAGCGACCGCGTGATCTATCTCGCCACGCTCGGCAAGGCGGCCGGCGTGGCGGGCGCGGCGGTGGCGGCGCATGAATCCGTGGTCGACTGGCTGATCCAGAAGGCGCGCCCCTATATCTACACCACCGCCTCGCCGCCGCTTTTGGCCGCCTGCCTGCTGGAAAGCCTGCGCCAGATCGAGGCGGGCGACGCGCGGCGCGAACGCCTGCGCAGCCACGTTGCCCGGCTGCGCGCAGGGCTCGCCGATCTGAGAACGGTCACATTGATGGACTCGGCGACGCCGATCCAGCCGCTGCTGGTGGGGGCCAATGCCGATGCGGTGCGGCTGTCGCAGGCCTTGCTCGAGCGCGGGCTGCTGGTGCCGGCGATCCGCACGCCGACGGTGCCGGCCGACACGGCGCGGCTGCGCATCACCCTGTCGGCCGCACACGGCGCCGACGATGTCGCGCAACTCGTCGAGGCCCTGCATGCCCTCGCCTGAGAAAACCCTGAACCCCCCCCGGCAAGTCATTCCGGCGAAAGCCGGAATCCAGCCCAATCAAGCAACTGGACCCCGGCTTTCGCCGGGGCGACAACTTGTTCGGGGCTTGCCCAAACCGGTTCTCGCGCTGGTGCACGGCTGGGGCATGAATGCCCGCGTGTTCGACGCACTGGCGGAATTGCTGGCCGCCGATTTCGAGGTGCGCGCGCTCGACCTGCCCGGTCATGGCGGACGCGACTGCGTGGCCGACAACACCCTGCAGGGCTGGGCGGACGATCTGGCGCGGCAACTGCCGGACAAGGCCATGCTGCTCGGCTGGTCGCTCGGCGGCCAGGTGGCGATGCGCGCGGCGCTCGACCACCCGCACAGGATCGCGCGCTTGGTGCTGCTGGCGTCGACCCCGAAGTTCGTTGCTGCGGAAGACTGGGATCGCGGCATGGGGGCTGCCGAGCTGCAGGATTTCGGCGCGGCGCTTCTGGCCGAGCCGCAGGCCACATTGCTGCGCTTTCTGAGCCTGCAGACGCGCGGCATGGCAGGACAGAAAAGCCTGCTGCAGCAATTGCGGCAGACGCTGCTGGCCTCCCCTGTTGCGCGCAGCGAGGCCTTGTCGAGTGGCCTCGCGATCCTGCGCGACACCGACCTGCGCGTGGAACTGCCGCGGCTGACGCAGCCGACCCTGGTGCTGCACGGCGCGCTCGACACGCTGACGCCGGCGGTTGCGGGGGCCTGGCTGGCCGAAACCCTGCCCGCCGCGCAGCACATTGAATTTGCCCGTGCCGCGCATGCGCCGCACTTGTCGCACGGCGAAGACGTGGCTGCGGCGATCGTGCGCTTTGCAAATGGCTGAATGCGAACTCGACTTCGCCGAGGTGCGGCGCGCCTTCGACCACGCCGCCGCCAGCTACGATGCGCACGCGGTGCTGCAGCGCGAAGTGTGCGACCGCCTGCTCGATCGCCTCGATTTTATGACCCTGCAGCCGGGCCGCGTGCTCGATGTCGGCAGCGGCACCGGTTACGGGCTGGCGCATCTGCGTGCGCGCTATACCGAGGCCGAATGCTGCGCGCTCGACATCGCGCCATCGATGCTGAAGGCCGCACGCGCACGCCTGCCGCAGCCGACGTGGGCGCAGCGCGCCCTGCAGCGCCTCACCCCTCACGCTTCATCCCTCACCCATCTGGCGTGCGCCGACATGGAGCGCCTGCCGTTTGCGCCCAACAGCATGAACCTGGTCTGGTCCAGCCTCGCCCTGCAATGGGCGCACGATCTGGGGGCCACGCTCAAGGGCTTTCATCGCGTGCTGGCGCCGGGCGGCCTCTTGATGTTCGCCACCTTCGGGCCCGACACGCTGAAGGAATTGCGTGCGGCCTTCTCGGTCGTCGACGATGCGCCGCACGTGAACCGCTTCATCGACCTGCACGACATCGGCGACATGCTGATCCACGCCGGCTTCGCCGGCCCGGTGATGGAAATGGACATGCTGACGCTGACCTATGCCGACCTCAAGTCGCTGATGCGCGACCTCAAGGGCATCGGCGCGCACAACGCGGCAACGACCCGGCGGCGCGGCCTGCTCGGCAAGTCGGCGTGGGCGCGGCTGGAGCGGGCGTACGAATCGAACCGGGCCGAAGGGCGTTTGCCGGCCACTTTCGAAGTGATCTACGGCCACGCGTGGGCAGGCGACAAGACGCGGCGCGAGGACGGCCGCCAGGTGATCCAGTGGAAAATTCAAAAAAAGCGCGCTGGCTTATGACCTCGACCACCCCACCTCACGCCTCACCCCTCGCGCCTCGCGGGTTCTTCGTCACCGGAACCGACACCGGCGTCGGCAAGACGCGGGTGGCGGTGGCGCTGATCCACGCGTTGCGCGCGCAGGGTCTGCGGGTGGCTGCGATGAAGCCGGTGTCGGCCGGCAATGCGCCGGGCGAGCTGAACGAGGACGTGACGGCGCTGCTGCAGGCGGCCGACGTCGACGCCGACCTGCGCGACGTGAATCCCTACGCCTTTGCCGAGCCCGTTGCGCCGCACATCGCGGCGCAGCGGGCGGGCGTTCGGATCGAGCTGGAGGTCGTGGCCGCGGCGTATGCGCGGCTGGCTGCCGCGGCCGACGTGGTGGTGGTCGAGGGCGCGGGCGGCTGGCGCGTGCCCTTGAACGAGCGCGAGGACATGGCGGATCTGGCGCGGCGCCTAGGCCTGCCGGTCGTGCTGGTGGTTGGCCTGCGACTCGGCTGTCTCAACCACGCGCTGCTGACGGCGGAGTCGATTGCGAATCGCCGGCTGCGGTGGGCCGGCTGGGTGGGCAATCACATCGATCCGGCGATGGCATTCCAGGCCGAAAATCTTGCGGCCCTGCATGCGCGTTTGCCGGCGCCGTGTCTGGGCGTGCAGGCTTTCCTTCCCGCAGGATTTTCTTCGGAGGGTGTGCCGCATACGACACCACACGGGCTTCAGCCCGGAGCGGATCGGAGTCCCCTTGCGCGGCAATGGCTGACGCTGCCTAAAGAATTAGCATCTTAGAATAGTCTGTAATAACGATATTTAATAATTAAATCAATAACTTAATACGATCGTACTGCTTGTTCGGGAGCGGGGCGTCGTGTTACTGTCCGCGACATATTGCCGCACGCGGTTTCCTCGATTCCAGCCATGGAACAGGTCAAGACGGAAGACTGGGCGGGCGGGTCAGCTGGCGCGTTTGTATTCCAATCCCGCCCCAACCATTCGCTGACGCGCTCCCAGGAACGGCTCGCGTTCTGGAGCCTGGCGGCACTGTGTTTTGCAACGGCGATCGGCTTTGCGTGGATGGGGTACTGGCTGATCCTGCCGTTTGCCGGACTGGAGATCGGCTTGCTGGCCTGGGCATTCGAGGTCTTGCGCAGCCGCGAGGGGGATTACGAAACCCTCATGATCGAAGGCGACGTGGTGGTGCTGGAACGGCACTGCGGTCACCGCGTGGCGCGTCGTGAAATGAATCGCCAGTGGGCACGTGTGGTGTGCGATTGCAGGTCACCGGGCAGAAATTGCCGCCTCAGCCTGAGTTCGCATGGCCGCGCAACGGAAGTTGGGCAGTATCTGAGCGACGAGGCGCGGCTGCGACTGGCCGCCGCGTTGCGAAGCAGGTTGCAAGGATAACGAAGCGCAGCAGGTTGCAGGAACGATTGCAACGCACGCCGCGACGACACCAATAACGGGGACGAGAGGACGGGGGACGCGATGAAAGGCAAGTGGCAACGGGCAGGACTGGTGGGGGCGGCGCTGGCGTTCAGCCAGCCAATACTGGCGGAATACGCATACAACCTGCAAACACCGGCAAGCCGGGTGGCGCAGGACGTGTTCCAGCTGCACACCCTCATCATGCTGGTGTGTCTGGGAATTTTCGTGGTGGTGTTCGGCGCGATGTTCTATTCGCTGCTGAAGCACCGCAAGTCGCTGGGCCACCAGGCGGCGCATTTCCACGAAAACACCACGGTCGAAGTGATCTGGACGGTGATTCCGTTCGTGATCCTGGTGGGCATGGCCTATCCCGCCGCCAAGGTGGTGATCGACATGAAGGACACCACCAACCCGGACATGACGATCAAGATCACCGGCTACCAGTGGAAATGGGGCTACGACTACCTCAACGACGACGTCAGCTTTTACAGCAACCTCGCCACGCCGCGCGAACAGATCGAGGGCCGGGCCGAAAAGGGCGAGCATTATCTGCTGGAAGTCGACGAGCCGATGGTGGTGCCGGTCGGCAAGCGCGTGCGCCTGCTGATCACCGCCAACGACGTGCTGCACTCCTGGTGGGTGCCTGCGCTCGGCGCCAAGCAGGATGCGATTCCCGGCTTCATCCGCGACAGCTGGTTCAAGGCCGACAGGATCGGCACCTACCGCGGCCAGTGCGTCGAGCTGTGCGGCAAGGATCACGGCTTCATGCCGATCGTGGTTGAAGTGGTGTCGGAAGAGGATTACGCCGCCTGGGTGGCGAAGAAGAAAGGCGCGGCGCAAGCCGCCGCGTCCGACAGTGCCAAATCCTTCGAAATGGCCGAGCTGATGCAGCGCGGAGAGAAGGTCTACCAGGCCAATTGCGCCGCCTGCCATCAGGCCGACGGCAAAGGCCTGCCCGGCACCTTCCCGGCAATCAGCGGTTCCCCGGTCGCCACCGGGCCGATTGCCGATCACATCGCCGTCGTGCTGAACGGCAGGCCGGGGACGGCGATGGCAGCGTTCGCCGGCCAGTTGTCCGACGCCGATGTCGCCGCCGTCGTGACCTACCAGCGCAACGCGTGGGACAACAAGACGGGCGACCTGGCGCAGCCTGCCCAGATCGCCGCCGCACGGGGTAATGCCGCCAGCGAAGCCGCGGCGCCCGCTGCGCAGTAAACAATATCAAGAGGAGAGCACACGATGTCTGATGCTGCACACGCCCACGACGATCACGGCCACGGTCATCCGACCGGGGTCATGCGCTGGCTGACCACCACCAACCACAAGGATATCGGCACGCTGTACCTGTGGTTCGCGCTCATCATGCTGTTTGTGGCGGGCACCATGGCGCTGCTGATTCGCGCCGAACTGTTCCAGCCCGGCCTGCAGCTGACCAACCCGGATTTCTTCAACCAGCTCACCACGATGCATGGTCTGCTCATGATTTTCGGGGTCATCATGCCGGCCTTCTCCGGCTTTGCGAACTGGCAGGTGCCGCTGATGCTGGGCGCACCCGACATGGCGTTTCCGCGCATGAAC
>JAJYXA010000437.1 GCA_021791235.1 Pseudomonadota bacterium | reverse complement strand
GCCGTACCCCTTTCGCCGAACTCGTCCCAGTTCTTGCTGCGCAGACCGGCGATCGGCAGTCCCTGCTTTTGCAATAGCTCGATGGCCAGCGGATGGATCCGGCCGGCCGGGTGGCTGCCGGCGCTCTCGGCATGAAAGCGACCACCGCCGACATGGTTCAGGATGGCCTCGGCGAGGATGCTGCGCGCCGAATTGCCGGTGCACAGGAAGAGGACGTTGAAGATGCGGCTGGTCATGAGCGGTCCTTCAGCTTGCGGGTGGGGGGGCGAGGTTTCGGGGTGGCATGAGCGGCGGTTCTGGGCAGGCAGGCTTCGCCCTTGCAGCAGTTGTCGGTGAGGAAGGCGATCAGTTGGTCCATCGCGCAATAGTCGGCGGCGTAGAAGATGAACCGGCCCTGCTGCCGCGAGGTGACCAAGCCGACGCGGTTGAGCTGGGCGAGGTGGAAGGACAGCGTCGCCGCCGCCAGCGCCAGTTGCTCGCCGATGACGCCCGCGCTCAAACCCTCGGCGCCCGCCTGGACCAGCAGGCGGAAGATGGCCAGCCGGGTTTCGTGGCCGAGGGCGGCCAGGCGTTCGGCGCTGATCGTCATTTCCATCGTTCCAGAATATTCGAAATAAAATCCGCGGTCAAGGTTTCGGCGCGACAGGTTCCGGCGCACATGGCGGATGGCCTTCATCAAACATTCACAGTGCCTGGCTAATCTGACGATCCCGTACCGGTCAAGTCGCAGCCTAACGATGCCCGCACAGATTACCCCCCTCCCCAGGCCCAGTTTCACTGCCGATGCCGTCCCCGCCGCTTCGGCCAAGCAACATCTGGCCGCCAGCCTGCTGCTGAACGTGCCGTCGATCACGCCGGCCCAGACCAATACCGAGGTCTACGCCCGCTTCGACCGCAACCCGGCCATCGTCGGTCTGCCGGTGGTGGAGAACGAGCAGCCGATCGGCCTGATCAACCGCAATATCTTCATGGACAGTTTTGCCCGCCCGTTCCATCGCGAGATCTACGGCAACAAGAGCTGCATCGCCTTCATGGACAAGAAGCCATTGGTCGTGGATGGCCAGATCCGCCTCCAGGAATTGAGTTTTCTCGCCCTGGACCATGGCGGCAAGACGCTCGCTGACGGCTTCATCATCACCGTCGGCGGCCGCTACGCCGGCATGGGCACCGGCCGCGACATGGTGCGCGCCCTGTCAAATCTTCAAGCCGAAAAAAACCGGTTGGTCATGGAAAGCATCGGCTACGCCAGCGTCATCCAGCGTTCCTTTCTGCGACCTTCGCAACAGGCCTTGCGGGCGAGCTTGCCCGATCACTTCCTGATCTGGGAACCGCGCGATGTCGTCGGCGGCGACTATTTCCATTTCGAGATATTCGACGAAGGTTTCTTTTTCGCCCTATTCGACTGCACCGGCCACGGCGTGCCGGGCGCGTTCATGACGCTGATCATGGCCTCCTTTCTTGAACATGCGCTGAATGCGGATAATCGCCGCAATCCGGGGGCGGTGCTGGCCGAGGTCAACCATCGCGTCAAGACCGCACTCGGACAGATAGCCCACGCGCACGGTGGCGGGGCGGGCGATGACGAAATCGAGCACCGCTCCGACGACGGCATGGATGCGGCCTTCTGCTGGTTCGACCGCGCGCGCCGCGAACTGACTTATGCCGGCGCGCACAGCCCGATGCTCCTGCGCCGAGCGGGGGAGTCCGAGGTCCGCCTGATCGAAGGCGATCGCCTCGGCGTCGGCTACGCCGCCACGCCGCTCACGCAGACCTGGCGCAACCAGAGCTTCACCCTGGCTCCAGGCGCCACCGTCTATCTTTGCACCGACGGCATGGTCGACCAGCCGGGCGGGTCGAAGCGCATCGCATTCGGCAAGAAGCGGCTCTGTCAGTTGTTGCTGGAGCAAGGCGAGAAGCCGATGGCGCAGCAGCAAGCCGCCATTCTCGCGGCGCTCGCCGCCTATCAGGGCGACGAGCCGCGCCGCGACGACGTCAGCATGTTCGGTTTCAGGACGTGAGGGAAATCATGTTGCCCCAGGAAATATTCAAGAGCTTCCGCGGCGTCGCCGACCAGAGCGGCGTTCTCTTCTACTACACCGGCAGTTTTTCCCAGAGCATCGTCGCCGCGATCGGCGACACCCTGAAGCAGCGGCTGGAGGGCGTCAGTGCCAGCAACGGCGCCCGCCGCAAGGTGTTCTCGAGCTTCATCGAGATGGCTCAGAACATTCTCCATTACTCGGCGGAACTGCCCAATCACGAGGATGGCGTGCCGCTCAAGCAAGGTGCGTTGGCCGTGGGCAGGGACGGCGAGAAGTTTTTCGTCGTCTGCGGCAATCCGGTGCGGGCCGAAGACGTGCCGCGCCTGCAGGAAAAGCTCGAACCCTTGCGGCGCATGTCGCTCGACGAGATCAAGTCGGCCTATCGCGCACGATTGCGCGACGACGCGCATGAGGCAGACAGCATCAGCAAGGGCGCCGGGCTCGGTTTTCTCACCGTCGCACGCGACGCGACCGAGCCGATCGAATACAGCATCGTCTATGCCGCGAATGCCGACGCCGCCATCGGCCGCGTCGACCTGTATCTGAAGGCCATCATCTGATCTGCATAACCTGGGAGACCGCCATGAAAGATCTGCACATTCCGCCGAGCAACGAGACGCCGGAGGTCGATTTTCGCTACTCCGAGCACAGGCTGGTCATCAGAGGCGAGTCCTATCCGGAAAACGCCGTGTCCTTCTATGCCCCGATCCGTAACAGTCTGCAGGACTATCTGGCCAGCCTCGGCCCGGGCGACAAGGTAACCGTGGCAATCGCCCTGCGTTATTTCAACAGCTCCAGCACCAAGCTGATACGCGCCCTGGTCGCCATGCTCAACGCCGCCGCCCTGGCCGGCAAGCAGGTGGTTCTGGACTGGTACCACGACGAGGACGACGACATGATGTCGGAATTCGGGCTGGATTTGCAGGAGGAGCACTCCGCGTTGACATACAACGCGGTCGTCACGACGGTCTCCTGAGTCCCGTCGCGGGCGCCTGGCTCGGCAGGCCGGCGGCGACAGGGTGGCCGGCGGTGCCATACCCGGGCTACGCGTCGCAGGAAGTAGGAGCTTCCTTGAATATGCGCATCCTGCTTATCGAAGATGATCCGATGATCGGCCAGAGCCTGATGCGGGCCTTGAACGATGCCGGCATGCCGGGCGAGTGGCTACGCGACGGGGCGGCGGGGGAATTGGCGATCATCTCCGGCGGCCACGCCCTGATCCTGCTCGATCTGGGCTTGCCGCACAGATCCGGCTTCGACCTGCTGCAGGAAATGCGCGCCAGGGAAGATCGCACGCCGCTGCTCATCATCACCGCACGGGACGACATCGATGATCGCGTCGCGGGTCTTGATCTTGGTGCCGACGACTATCTCATCAAGCCCTTCGGGCTCAGGGAACTGCTGGCGAGGATACGGGCAGTCTTGCGGCGGAATGCCGGCCCTGCAATGCCCATGGTCGGCAACGGCGAAATCACGCTGAATTTGGCCACGCGGGAAGCGAGCTATCGCGGCAGAACCTTGCAGCTTCCCGCCCGCGAATTTGCCTTGTTGCATGCGCTCGTCGATAGTCCGGGCACGGTCCTCTCGCGCGCCCAGATCGAACAGCGGATCTACTCGGGGCACGAAGAAGTAGGCAGCAACGCGGTCGATGTGCTCATCCATTATCTACGCAAGAAATTCGACAGTGCAATCGTTCGCAACGTTCGCGGCGTCGGCTGGATGGTGGTGAGGCATCCCTGATGAAGTCACTGCAGAAGCAACTGATATTCTGGCTGGTCGGGCTGTTGACCGTGGTCGGCATACTGGCCGGCGCCGTCTCATTTTATTTTGCGCTGCAAGAGGCGAACAGGCTGCTTGATCACCAGTTGAGTCAGATCGCGCGGAGCGTCGATGAGGGCTCCCAGTTGCCCGCCATGCAAGCCAGATTTCGCCAGGAAAGTGAGTTGGAAAGAAAGAGAGATTTCGTCATTCAGGTGTGGCTTGGGAGGGGGCCGGTCCATTCGTCCCGCCCCGGCTTTGATCTTCCCCAAGCAGCGGCCGCAGGATTTTCTGATTTATCCACAAAGCATTCAAGATGGCGCGTCTATACCATGATCCACCCGGATCGCACGGTGCAGGTTTCCCAGGCCGAAGACGTTCGCCTCAATATTGCTAGCCACTCCGCGATGCGCGTGTTGTTCCCGGTTGCGGTGCTGATCCCGCTCTCCTGGCTACTGATCGCCGTGGTGGTCCGTCGCCTGTTGAAACCGTTAGCTTTGGTTACCGAGGCGGTCATCCAGCGCGACGTGACCAGTCGCGCAGCGTTGCCCGTCGACAATATTCCGGAAGAAGTCGCCCCCCTGATACGGGCTATCAACGACCTCATTTCGCGCCTGGGCGAGGCGCTCGAGTTGCAGCGCCAGTTTCTGGCGGATGCTGCGCACGAATTGCGTACCCCGCTCGCTGCGCTTCAGTTACAGATCGAGAATCTGTCGCAGAATCTCGCGCGCGAGGAACTTGATGTCCGGATCGACGAAATGAGGCGCGGGTCGCAACGGGCGTCGCATCTGGTCGGCCAGTTGCTCAAAATCGCCCGATATGAAGCGCAGGGCAAACCGCCTGCTCTAAGCGAGGTCAGATTGGATAGCCTGGTTAAGGCTTGCATCGCCGACTTCATTCCAATGGCCGGACATCGCGGCATCGATCTTGGCATGACGCATGACGATGCCGTGACCATCATCGGAAACCCGGAAGACCTGCGCATATTGTTCGGCAATCTGCTCGACAACGCCATCCGCTACACGCCGGAAGGCGGGAGGGTGGACGTCAGAGTCGCCATCTCAGATGGCAAGGTCATCGTCGAGATAGCGGACACCGGCCCGGGGATTCCGGAATTCCTGCAGGCGCGCGTGTTCGATCGCTTCTTTCGCGCAGCAGGTCAGGACACCGAAGGAAGCGGCATCGGGCTCGCTATCGTGAAGGCGATAGCGAAACGCCAGGCGGCCGAGGTGGCACTCGCGAACAGGCTGGGCGCACAGGGTCTCCGCGCCAGCGTGGTTTTTTCTGTCCACACATTTCCTCTGCAATAAAAGATTAACAATTCATTAACTCCTCCCTAAGTCTGCTTGCGTAAATTTTGCGCCGGGATCGTTGATCGATTTGGAATCAACCCACACCGACTAAGGGAGTAAGGCAAATGAGCAGGCAACCCGATTTTCGCGTCAAGCTTCTGGTACGACTGGTGTTGAGCAGCATTTTGATGGCAGGCGCAGATGCCTCCTTCGCGCAAACTGTCGTCGATCTGGGCAGGGTACAGGTCACGGGCATCAATTCATCGGAAGATAGCGCAAATAATCCTGAGTCGGCCCCATATCAGGCGCCGACGCAGGGCTCGCTAGTGGCTACCCAGCCCCAGTCCATCATCAGTCAGCACTATATCCAAGAAACCGCCGGTGCCGCCGCCAATTACACGGACATCGCGCAGATTGCGCCGAGCGTGTGGAGCATCGATCCGAACGGCCCCGGCATGATGGAATCGCAATCGAACGGCCCCTACCTGAGGGGGTTTGCCAATGGACAATACAACGTCACCTTCGACGGTATCCCCTGGGGCGATTCGAACGATTTCACCCAGCATTCGACCTCCTATTTCATGCCCCAGGACACCGGCAAGATCGTCGTCGATCGCGGCCCGGGCGACGCCAGCAATATCGGCAATGCCACCTTCGGCGGCACCATGGCGGTCTCGTCCAAGGATCCGCTGACGGCACCGGCCATCACGCCTTATGCTTCCTTCGGCAGTTTCAACAGCCGCCTGGCGGGTGTGGAATTCGATTCCGGTTCGATGAAGAATTACGGCGATGCCAACATGTTCATCGACTACAAGAATTTCACCACCGACGGCTATCTGACCAATGCCCACCTGCGGCGCGGCAATCTGTTCGTGAAATTCGTCAAGCCGGTCTCGGACAACACGCTGCTGACCGTCGTCAGCATGCAGAACAAGCTGCACCAGAACGTGCCCCAGGGAACGACCCTCGCGAACTTGCAGAAGTACGGACAGAATTACGGCCTGAACAACGACCCCACCAGCCAGAACTTCTTCGGCTACAACTACGACGACATCACCAGCGACTTCGAATATCTCGGCCTGCAATCGCAGCAAGGCGACTGGAAGGTGGACAACAAGCTCTACACCTATGCCTACTACCACAACGGCTACTACGGCGCCGATCTCGGCGGTGCGCAGCCAAACGGCACCAGCTACGGCGCCAACAATGTTCCGGGATTCAAGATGTACATGAATTACCGTTCCTATGGCGATTTGCTGCGGCTTTCCAAAGCGATGGGACAAGGCGACCTCAATCTCGGCGCCTGGGTCGACCATCAGACCAACAGCCGCGCCGAGTGGGCCGTCGATTACACGCTGGGCGGGGCGGTCGACCCGGCCTCGGGCAACGGGGGCTATACCCGCTTGATGGACGACACGCTGACCACCCTTCAGCCTTATGTCGACTACGCGTGGCGGGCTTCGGATGCGCTGACCATCACGCCCGGCCTGAAATACGTGTCCTTCCGCCGCACCGTCGCTGCAGCGGTCGATCAGAAGACCGGACTGCCGTATAACGGCGACCACACCTGGACCAAGGCGTTGCCGGCCTTGACCGCCCACTATGCGCTCAGGAAAAATTGGGCGGCGTATGTGCAACTGGCCAAGGGCTTTCAGGCACCCAACCTCAATGTCGTTTATAAGGTGAATCCAGACCTCGGCACGCTCAAGCCCGAAGAGACGATGAACTACCAGATCGGCACGACCTGGGCGAGCAGGCGGCTCGCCTTGTCGGCCGATGTCTATGATATCGATTTCAAGAACAAGATCGTCTCTTCGCCCAGCGGCAACGGTACGATTTTCTCCAATGCTGGCGGCGCCACCTACAAGGGCGTCGAGGGCGAGGGAACCTACTATGTCGGCGAGGGCTTCAGCCTCTACGGCAATTATTCCATCAACAGCGCCAAGGACAAGGCCAACAACCAGTGGCTGCCCGATACCCCGAAGAACACGGCGGCGGCCGGCGTGAGCTACAACCTGGGATCGATCTATGCCTCCCTGATGGCCAAGCACATCGGTTCCCGCTTCGGCGATACGGGTGAAACCGTTCCCCTCAATCCCTACACCACCGTCAATTTTGCCTCCAGCTACAAGCTCGGGAAGCTTGCCGGCTGGGCCAAGGAAACCAAGCTCGGATTCCAGATCAACAATCTGTTCGACCAGCAGGACATCTACGCGCTGGGCAACTACGATGCCAACAATAACCCGATGTACTTCACGCTTCCGGGACGCAGCGTTCAGTTGAGCCTCTCGGTCAGCCTGTAGCATGGAACGGACCGCGCCGACACTGCTCGCCGCAGCGCTGCTGACCGCCCTGGCCTTCAGCAGCGCTGTCCAGGCAAGCCAGAAGGACCGCATCGAGCACGTGCTGCTGGTCAGCGTCGATGGCCTGCACGGACTCGATCTCAAAAATTTCGTGCATGATCATCCCCGTTCCGCGCTGGCAGGACTTGCCAGGAGTGGGATCGTGTATACGCAGGCGCACACGGTCAGTCCGGCAGATTCCTTCCCGGGCCTGCTGGCACTGACTACCGGCGGTACGCCGGCGGTCACCGGCGTATATTACGACGAGAGTTATGCCCGGCGTCTGTCGCCACCGGGCAGCAATTGTCGGCAAGTCGGCACAGCGGTCATCTACGATGAGTCTGTCGATGGCGCTGGCGCCGAATCGGGCAAACCGGTATTGAACGCCAGCCTCCTGCCGCTGGATCCCAAGGGCTGCAAGCCGGTCTACCCCCACGATTATTTGCGCGTCAATACGGTGTTCGAAATCATCCGGCAAGCCGGCGGCTATACCGCGTGGATCGACAAACATCCGGTTTATGAAATTCTCAACGGCCCGAGCGGGCATGGCGTGGAAGACCTGTACACTCCTGAGATCGGCGGGAATTTCGAGGGACGCAAGGACCGGCGCGGCGACAAGATCACTGCCTCGATCGACAGGACGGAACGCTACGACCAGGCCAAGGTCGGCGCGTTGATCAACGAGATTCACGGTTTCCGGCACGACGGCAAGACGCTGGCACCGGTACCGACGATCTTCGGCCTCAACCTGCAGGCGGTGAACGTCGGCCAGAAGCTGGCCGGCTACCGCGATGCCCAGGGTCATCCGACGCGGCAACTGGAAGCCGCCTTGGTTCATAGCGACGAGATGATCGGCCGGATCGTTGCCGAGCTGCGGGAACGGCGGCTACTTGATTCGACCCTGCTCATTGTTACGGCCAAACACGGCAACGGACCGATCGACCCGAAAGCCCTGCGTCACATCGACAAGAAGAAACTGTCAGAAGTGATCGAACGTGCGGCGCCGGGTGCGCTGGCGAAGCTCACGCCTGACCAGGGGGCGTTGATCTGGTTACGCGATCAATCCAGAACAGCGCAAGTGGCACGCACCCTGGAACGCCACGCCAAGCGCCTAGGGATCAGGCGGGTCCTGTATGGACCGCGTCTGGCGCTGCAGTTCCCGTCACCGATGAGCGATTCCCGCACTCCCGATCTGATCGTGATTCCAGAGCGGGGCGTCATTTACGCCAAGGCCGGAGACAAGAAGAAGGCCGAGCACGGCGGTTACGTCGGCGACGATACCCATGTCGCTTTGCTGATCTCGAATCCGCATCTGCCAGCTACCGACGCAGTGAATCGATCGCCGGTGTTCACCACCCAGGTGGCCCCCACTCTGCTCGCGAGTTTGGGTCTGTCGCCCAGCGCCCTTGAGGCCGTGGCGAAACAGGGTACACCGCTGCTGCCCGGGGAAGACTGGACAAGTTATTTCGCTAACCCAGATTCTCAAACCAGACCATGACCATTTCGCATCTGCTCGCACTCGCCAACAAGTCCGGCGGCACCCTCTACCTGATGCTGCTGCTGTTGCTGATCGCGTTGACCGTCATCATCGAACGCAGCCGCTACCTGTCCAACATGCAGGAAGGGGGCGCGCGGCTGATCGCGATGCTCAAGCAGGAGGGGGGGCAGCTCGCGGCCTTGGCTCTGCCGGATAAGCTCTCACAACTGCCGCATGCCCGCCTGTTCGATCTGTTGCGAAACGAGCCGGCCAGCGCAGACCGCAACAGCCTCGAAGGCCATCTGGAAGAAGCGATCATGCACGAAGTGCCGAGTCTCGACCGCTCGCTGTGGCTGCTCGATACCGTGATCACGGTGGCACCGCTGCTGGGCCTGTTCGGCACCATCGTCGGCATGTTCAACGCATTTCACGCCCTGGGCGATGTTCAGAATGATGCAGTGCAAGTCACCGGCGGCATCGCCGAAGCCCTGATCGCGACCGCCTCCGGGCTGTTCATCGCCATGCTCGGACTGGTGTTCTTCAGATCGGAA
>JAJYXA010000384.1 GCA_021791235.1 Pseudomonadota bacterium | reverse complement strand
CGATGCAGATCGGCCCGAAAATCCGGATCGGCATCGAGATCCTGTTCCCGGAAATCGGGGATCGCCGCGACGTCGAGATAGAGGATATTGACGAACAGCCGGCTCGACGGACTGTAGGGGCTGAACTGCCCGGGCTGATCGGGGAACAGGGCGTGCAAGGGATTGACGCCGACGATGCCGGCGCCTGCCTCGGCGGCGAGATCGAGCAGCGTCTTGAGGTCAGTGAAGTCGCCGATGCCCCAGTTGCGCTGCGAGCGCAGGCCGTAGAGCTGCACCGCCGGACCCCAGATCCGTCTGCCCTCGCGCAATGCCGGCGGCTGGTAGCACTGGTCCGGCGCGACGATCAGCTGCATCCGCGCCGTCTCCGCCCGTTCGGGTTCGCCCAGCTCGAAGCGGTGGTAGCCGGTGGGCACGGGTTGCGGCAGCGGCAGGAGTCGGCGCTGGTACCGGGTGCCGGCCACGCTGCGCTCGGCCACCGCTTCGAGATCGGCGGGGAGAAAGTCGCCGCGCCGGCATTCGCCGTCCTCCAGCGTCAATGACCACCGACAACGCCGTTGGGCAAGATCCGTGGGCAGCGTCACTTCGATTCGCGGTGCGCCCGCCGAGGCCTTGAACACCATTGCCGGCGCCAGCGGTCTTTGCCAATCGCGGTTTTCGAATTCCAGCGCGAGCGCCGCGAGGTCGCCCTCGACCGGCAGGTGCATGGCCGCGAGCAGACGGCGCCGGGTGAGATCGGAGACGACGTGGCGATTGCCCCAGATGTCGTGGTAATCGGAGCTGATGCCGCACAGGTCCGCCAGACGCTGGAGCGCCTCGTTGATGCCTTCGCTCATGCCCCGATCTTCCCCGCGGCGGTAGCCTCTTGAGCGTCGAGCTGCACCATCAGGACCAGCGAGCGGCCCTGTATCGGATAGGCGTCCAGTCCCGAATAGCAGCCGTCGCTGGCCAGGCCGGCGGCGTAATGGGTGTCCACCAGCGTCTGCCATCGGCAGCCGGGGTACAGTTCCGGCAAGCGGAAGCGGATCTCCTCGTGGTGGGCGTTGAACAGCAGCAGGAAGTTGTCGTCCTTGATCGGCCGGCCGCGCCGGTCGCGTTCTTCCAGCGCCCAGCCGGCGAGATAGACGCCCAGGCAGCGGGCGAATTCGTGGTTCCACTCCTGGTCGCTCATCTCGGTGCCGTCGGGCTTCAGCCAGTGGATGTCCTTGATGCCGGTGCCGTGGATTTCGCGGCCCTGGAGAAAGTGGCGGCGCCGGAACACCGGGTGCGCCCGGCGCAGCGCGATCAGCCGCTGCGCGAAGGCGAGCAGCTTGCGCGCTTCGGCAGACGGCGTCCAGTCCACCCAACTGGTCTCGTTGTCCTGGCAGTAGGCGTTGTTGTTGCCGCCCTGGGTCCGCCCCAGCTCGTCGCCGGCGACCAGCATCGGCACGCCCTGGGAGAGCAGCAGGGTGGCGAGCAGGTTGCGCTTTTGCCGGGCGCGCAGCGCGTTGATGACCGGGTCGTCGCTCGGTCCCTCGACGCCGCAGTTCCAGGACAGATTGTTGTCGGCGCCGTCGCGGTTGTCCTCCAGGTTGGCCTCGTTGTGCTTGTCGTTGTAGCTGACCAGATCGTGCAGCGTGAAGCCGTCGTGGGCGGTGATGAAATTGACGCTGGCGTAGGGTTTCCTGCCGCTGTGCTCGTAGAGGTCGCTGGAGCCGGCGATGCGCTGCGCGAACTCGCCGATCAGGCCGCCGTCGCCCTTCCAGTAGGCGCGCATGGTGTCGCGGTAGCGGTCGTTCCACTCGGCCCAGCCGACCGGGAAGTTGCCCACCTGATAGCCGCCGGAGCCCAGATCCCAGGGTTCGGCGATCAGCTTCACCCGCGACAGCACCGGGTCCTGGCGCAGGATGTCGAAGAAGGCGCCCAGGCGCTCGACCTCGTGCAGTTCGCGCGCCAGCGCCGAGGCCAGATCGAAGCGGAAGCCGTCGACGTGCATCTCCAGCACCCAGTAGCGCAGCGAATCCATGATCAGTTGCAGGACCCTCGGGTGCCGCATGTTGAGGGTGTTGCCGCAGCCGGTGAAGTCCTCGTAGTGGCGGGAATCATCCGGTGCCAGGCGATAGTAGGCGCAGTTGTCGATGCCGCGGAAGGACAGGGTCGGGCCGAGGTGATTGCCTTCCGCGGTGTGGTTGTAGACCACGTCGAGGATCACCTCGATGCCGGCCGAGTGCAGCGTCTTGACCATGGTCTTGAATTCGCCGATCGAGCCGCTGGCGCTGTAGCGGTGGTCGGGTGCGAAGAAGCCGATGGAGTTGTAGCCCCAGTAATTGCGCAGGCCGCGTTCGACCAGATGGCGGTCGTCGACGAAGGCGTGCACCGGCATCAGTTCCACCGTGGTCACGCCCAGGCGCTTCAGGTGCTCGATCACCGGCGCGGTGGCGATGCCGCCGTAGGTGCCGCGCAGGCGCACGGGCACCTCCGGATGCTTCAGGGTGAAGCCGCGCACGTGCAGTTCATAGACCACCATCTCGTGCCAGGGGATGCGCGGCGAACGGTCGTCGCCCCAGGAGAAGGCCGAATCGACGACCCGGCACTTGGGCACGCCCACGGCGTTGTCGCGCGGGTCGGGAGCGAGGTCGATGCCGCCCCGGCCCGATCGATAGCCGAAGTGGGCGTCGCTCCAGCGTAGCCTGCCGACGATGTCCTTGGCGTAGGGATCGAGCAGCAGCTTGTGCGGATTGAAGCGCTGACCCTTCGCCGGATCGTAGCGACCATGCACCCGGTAGCCGTAGAGCAGGCCGGGCCGGGCGTCGGGCAGGTAGCAGTGCCAGATCAGATCGGTCTGCTCGCGCAGTTCGATGCGCTGCAGTTCGCGTCTGCCGGTCGAATCGAACAGGCACAGTTCGACGCGTTCGGCGTGCTCGGAGAAGAGCGCGAAATTGACCCCTTCGCCGTCCCAGGTCGCGCCCCGCGGATCGGGCTCGCCCGGCCAGGATGCGCTGATCGTCTCCGGCATGTCGCTCACCCGCCGGCGCGCAGATAGACCACGCCCAGCGGCGGCAGGGACAGGCAAAGCGAGTGGGGGTGGCCCTGCGCCGCCACCGAGGCGGCGGCGACGCCGCCCAGGTTGCCGCTGCCGCTGCCGCCGTAGATCGCCGCGTCGCTGTTCAATATCTCGCGCCAGTAGCCGCCGGCGGGCACCCCGACGCGGTAGTCGTCGCGGGCCACCGGCGTGAAGTTGCAGACCGCGAGCAGCGCGTCGCCCGGGCGACGGCCGCGGCGCAGGAAACTGATCACGCTCTCGTTCGCATCGTGGAAGTCCAGCCATTCGAAACCGTCGGCGGCGAAGTCCTGCTCGTAGAGCGCCGGCGTGGTCCGGTAGCAGCGGTTCAGATCGGCCACCCAGCGCTGCAATCCGGCGTGCAGCGGGTAGCGCAGCACGTGCCACTCCAGGCTCTCGTCGTGCTGCCATTCCCGCCGCTGGCCGAACTCGCCGCCCATGAACAACAGCTTCTTGCCCGGGTGCGCCCACATGTAGCCGTAGAGCAGGCGCAGGTTGGCGAACTGCTGCCACTCGTCGCCGGGCATCTTGCCGATCAGCGCGCCCTTGCCGTGCACCACCTCGTCGTGGGACAGCGGCAGGACGAAGTTCTCGGTGAATGCGTACCAGATGCTGAAGGTGATCTGGGCGTGGTGATATTTGCGGAACACCGGGTCCTGGGAAAAATAGTTCAGCGTGTCGTGCATCCAGCCCAGGTTCCATTTCATGCCGAAGCCCAGGCCGCCGACGTAGGTGGGGCGCGACACCATCGGCCAGGCGGTGGATTCCTCGGCGATGGTCTGGGTGTCGGGGTGATCGCGATAGACCGCCTCGTTGAGGCTGCGCAGGAAGTGCATCGCCTCGAGGTTCTCGCGGCCGCCGTGACTGTTGGGAATCCACTCGCCGGCCTGGCGCCCGTAGTCGAGGTAGAGCATCGAGGCGACGCCATCGACGCGCAGGCCGTCGATGTGGTACCTGTCCAGCCAGAACAGGGCGCTGGAGATCAGGAAGGCGCGCACTTCGTTGCGGCCGTAATTGAAGATCGCGCTGTTCCACTCCGGATGGAAGCCCTGGCGCGGGTCGGCGTGCTCGAACAGGTGGGTGCCGTCGAAGTAGGCGAGGCCGTGCTGGTCGCCGGGAAAGTGCGAGGGCACCCAGTCGAGGATCACGCCGATGCCCGCCCGATGCAGCTCGTCGATCAGCGCCATCAGGTCCTGGGGCGTGCCCTGGCGCGCGCTCGGCGCGAAGTAGCCGGTGGTCTGGTAGCCCCAGGAGCCGAAGAACGGATGCTCGGTCACCGGCAGCAGCTCGACGTGGGTGAAGCCCAGCTCGCGCACGTGATCGACCAGCAGCGGCGCGAGCTCACGGTAGCCGAGCGAGCGGTTGCCCTCCTCGGGCACGCGCCGCCAGGAACCGAGATGCACCTCGTAGATCGACATCGGCGCGTCCAGCGCGTTGGCCGCGCGCCGCCGGGCCATCCATTCGTCGTCGTGCCAGACGTAAGCCAGATCCCAGACGCGCGAGGCGGTGCGCGGCGGCACCTCGCCGTAAGCGGCGTAGGGGTCGGCCTTGTCGACCCGGTAGGCGTGTTCGCGCGAGACGATGCGGTACTTGTAGCGCTCGCCGCAGCCCAGGTCCGGGACGAAGCGCTGCCATACGCCCGAGCCGTCTGGCCGCGGGCTCAGCGGGTGGGACGAGCCGCTCCAGCCGTTGAAGTCGCCGATCACCGAAACCGACGCGGCGTTGGGCGCCCACACCGCGAAGCGCACCCCGGATTGTCCGGCCCGGACGCACAGATGGGCGCCCAGCTTGTCGCCCAGGCGCGCGTGGCTGCCCTCCTTGAACAGGAAGACGTCGTGTTCGCTGAGCGCGCCGAAATCGTCGGGCTGAATCTGTGCATCCATCGTCGCGGCCTGGTGCATCAGGCCCCGCTGCTGCCCGCGGCCGCCCTCAGCTTCCAGTCTGTCGTCGGAAAATGATGCCGTGATGATAGTCCGATTCGCGGGTGCGCGGGACGGTGCGGTCGCGTGTTCTCGGCGAGACCCAGCACCTGCTCCGCGGCATACAATACACGCCTTGCGCTTTCAATTTGGATTGGTTACATTTCCGCCAGGAGATGGCATTCCTCCTTCAATGACCAAAAACCGCCGCTACGGCTGATGATGCCTACAGGTTTGCTCGGGAAACAGCGGAGCTGTAGGTCGACCGTGTCGGATTTCGGTAGTTTGGTTACCCACTTCCCGCTGCGTGTTCCGAGACAGTGCCCTGAATTGTTAGGAGGCTGTCGTTGTGGTCTGTACGCTTCTTGCCGCCGGGATTGACGCTGCTACGCGCGTGACTTCACGTCCCACCCTTTCCAAACGACTTGTGTTGGCTGCGGAATCCTAGCGAGCCAGACGATGGCGCAGCGGATCCTTTTCAATCTGCTCCAGGTGATGGTCGTCATGGCCTTCTCGCCACTGGTCGGAGGCATACTCGGCCGGCTCAAGGAAATGGTTCAGTCCAAGCGGGGGCCGAGTATTTTCCAGCCCTATCGCGATTTATGGAAGCTGTTTCACAAGGACGAAATCGTATCCGAAGACAGCTCGTGGATTTTCCGCTTCACGCCCTACATCGTTTTCGTCACGCCGATTTTTGTCACCCTGCTGATTCCGGTCTTGACGAGTTATCCGCTGTTCTTCGCTTTCATGGGCGACATGCTCGGAGCCGGCTCGGTGCTGGCGCTGGGAGGCTTCTTCGCCGCACTTGCGGCGGTGGACTCCGCCAATCCCTACGGGCCCATGGGCGCCAGCCGCACGCGCATGGTCGGCTTTCTCGCCGAACCGGTGTTCATGATCGTGTTTTTCTCCGTGTCGTTCGTCGCCGGCTCGACGATTCCCTACATCGTCCAGCAACAATGGGTGACGCCGCTGGCGAATTTCTTCGCGCCGTCGCACGTGCTTCTCGTGCTGGCGTTTCTGATGCTGATTCTTGCCGAGGGCGGGCGCATTCCGGTGGATAACCCGACCGGCCACTTCGAGCTGGCGATGATTGACGAATCGAAGTCGCTCGAATACTCCGGCCGCGGTTTTGCGCTGATGAAATGGGGCGGCCAGATGAAGTTCTTCGTGCTGCTCTGCGTATTCCTCAACGTGCTGGTGGCGCCTTGGGGGCTGGCGGGAGAACAGAGCCTCGGCGCCGTGCTGCTGGCGATACCGCTGGTACTGTTGAAGATTTTTTGTCTCATACTCGTGCTGGTCGTCATCGAATCGTCGCTGTCGAAGCTGCGCCTGTTTCGCATCACCGAATTTCTGGGTGCCGCTTTCATCACCTCGGTGGCGGCGATGATCGCGCAGGTCTTTCTGGCATGAACGGGAAATGAGCGACGCAACGCGCCAGTTAGTGGAAAACCTCAACGCCCTGGCGACCGGGCTGTTTCTGCTCACTGCCTTCGGTCTCGTGGCGATGCGGCAGGCCAGGGGCTGCCTGCATCTGTTCATCGCCCAGTCGCTGCTGCTGGCGGCGTCCGCCGCGCTGTTGGGTTTGCGTTACGATTCCCCGCATCTCTACGGGGTGGCGCTGGTGAACCTGATCAGCAAGCCGATCATCGTCCCGTGGCTCTTACGCAAAGTCGCACCGGCGGGGTTTTACACGCGCCGCGAGATCGACCAAGTGCTGAACATCCCGACCACGCTGGCGATCGCGCTGGCGCTGGCGATCGGTGCTTATTTCCTGGGTGTTCCCCTGGCCAACGCGGTCGGCCCCGGGTATCTCGGTCCGAACGTGCCGATTGGGATCGCCGGGTTGTTGCTCGGTGCGTTCACGCTGACCGTGCGGCGCGAGGCGCTACCGCTACTCCTCGGTCTGCTGGCGATGGAGAACGGTGCCTTTCTCGCCGGCATTTCCATCGCCCACGATCTCTCCATGCTGGTCGAGCTTGCCATCGCTACGGACGGCCTGATCATCGTATTCATCGTCGGCGTGCTGGTGCGTGCGGTCGAAAAGCACGTCGGCAGCACCGCCATCGGCGAGCTGGCGAGCCTGCGGGAGTCGCCGGCGAGACCGGTGACGCGTGAGCTGGCGCCATGAGCGTCATCTGGATCCTTTTTCCGCCGCTGATCGCCGCTGCACTCTGCGGCATCCCGGTCAGGCGCTCATGGGCGCCGGGCGCGACGGTGGCTTCGAGCCTGATGGTGCTTACCCTCGCCGCGCAGATGGCCTGGCGCGTCGCGGCGGGCGGCTCGGTCACCGACGGCCTGAACCCCGGTTGGCTGAACTGGATCGCCGTGGATGGGCTGAGCGCGCTGATCCTGCTCCTGATCGCATTCGTTGCGACCACCGCCGCCATCTATTCGGTCGGATACATGGCACACGAGAACCTGACGCCTGGAAAGCTGCGCCTCTATCACGCGAATTTCAATCTCTTCGTCTTCTCAATGCTCGCCATACCCCTGCTGGCGGAGCCGACCTTGGTGTGGATCGTGGTCGAGCTGACGACGCTTTGCTCGGCGCTGCTGGTTTCGTTCGATAACACGCGCGAGGCGCTCGAGGCTGCCTGGAAATACGTCATCCTGTCGCTCATGGGCGCGGGCTTCGCACTGTTCGGGTTTCTCGTGCTTTTCGCCGCCATGCACGCCGGCGGCGGCGGGACTTACACGTGGGCGGGACTGGTGATTGCGGCACCCAGGATGCCTCCGCTCCTCATGCAAACCGCTTTCCTGCTGATCCTGATCGGTCTTGGAACCAAGGTCGGTCTCGTGCCCATGCATACCTGGCTACCCGATGCTCACAGCCAGGCGCCATCGCCCGTGTGCGCGCTGCTCTCAGGCATCGAAACGACTTCCATTCTGTACGTCATTCTGCGGCTGTTTCCGGTGATGCAGGCCGTACCGGGGGCTCACGCCGAAACCTGGGCGCTCGTCCTGGGGCTGATTTCGGTCGGTACCGCGGCGTTCCTGCTGCTGCAGGTTACTGATTACAAGCGCCTGCTCGCGTTCTCCACCGTCGAGCACATGGGCATCATCCTGACGGCGGTCGGGCTCGGCGCCTCAGCCGCCGACTACGGCGCCATGCAGCAGATCGTCACTCATGCGGTCACCAAATCCTTCTGCTTCTTCGCCGCCGGAGCGACGCTACTCGCCGTGGGTACGCGCGAGATCGCCGCCGTGCGCGGGCTGATCCGTCGTGCTCCCGAGGTGGGCGCCGCGCTCATCTTCGGCGGCCTCGCCATCACCGGCGCGCCGCCGTTTGCCGTGTTCCTGAGCGAGTTCGCGATCCTGAAAGCGGGGCTTGCGCAGGGGCACTACGTTGCGACGGGTCTCTTGGCCGTCTTCATCGTCATCGCGTTTTTCGGCGTGATGGTCCATCTGAACCGAATGGTCTTCGGGGCATCGCAGGGCGCGGCGGCGGAGCCGGATTCTCCCGGTCCGCAACAGGCGGAGCGTTTCCGCTTACCGTTCAGCTGTGCGCTGGCGCTGATTCTGGCCGCCATGCCCGTGATCGTGCTCGGCGTCTACATTCCGCCGCCACTGCAGGCGCTGTTGAAGCAGGCCGCCGCGGCATTGGCGAGGTGATGCACCCATGGACTGCAGCGAACTGAATGACCTGATCGAAACCGGTTGGCCCGGGCGGGTGCGCTGCCGCGTCGACGCTGCCGACCGCGTGACCGAAGTGAGCTGCGCGCCCGCGCTGCTCGCCGACCTGTGTCGTCGGCTCTTCCACGAATGGGGCTTCGGCTTCGCCGGGCTGATTGTCGAAGAGGGCGAGGAAGAGTGGCTATTGCGTTACGTGTTCTACGGGGCGCGCGACGCCGGCTGGGTTCACGTGCTCATAGCCGCGCCGCTCGCGGAAAATGTCTTCCCGAGCATTGTCGTCGAATCGGGGATCTTCGCGGCGGATTGGCACGAACGCGAGGCCGAGGACCTGTTCGGTGTCCGCTTCGAAGGCCATCCGCGCCTGGGCGATTTCGTGCTCCACGACGATGTCTGGCAGGAGGGCGTCGAGCCGATGCGACGCGGTTTCGATGCGCGGACGGCGATGGGCAACCGCCTTCCTGACGAAGACTGGCGGCCGCGGCGCGTTGTCCATGAGTCGGGCGCGTTCGTCATGCCGATCGGGCCTAAATTTTCTGGCGTGACGGAATCCGTCCATTTTCAGCTCGAGACGGTGGGGGAAGACGTCATTCGTTCCTGGACGCGTCTTTTCTACAAATGGCGCGCCATCGAGAAACTCGCCGAAGGCAAGGCGCCGGATGACGCTCTGCTCGTCGCGGAGCGCTTCGCCGCGACCACCGCGTTCGCGCACGGCTTGGCTTTTTGCCTCGCGGTTGAGTCGATCGGCGGCGTCGATGTGCCGCCACGGGCGCGCGCCTTGCGCGTCTTCCTGGCCGAGTTGGAGCGACTGCGGCAACACGCCGGCGCAATCCAGGAAATCTGTGAATCCACGGCGCTGGTCGTCGCCAGCAGCCAGGCCGG
>JAJYXA010000379.1 GCA_021791235.1 Pseudomonadota bacterium | reverse complement strand
CGCCGGGATCCTGGCTGGAAACGCGCCGCGTCGGCGACGTCGATTTCGTTGCCCAGCACCTGATGCTGTTCGGCGTGATTCGCCCGCACGCCTCCCCGGAGGCGGCCGGGCTAGATCGCTACGAGTTGCGCGATGCCCACTTCTACTTCAATCCCAAGGCGGACTTCACGCTGCATGCCCACGACATCCTGATGGTCGTCGGCCACCAGGCCAGCCTGTCCCGGTTGAAGGAAGGCCTGGGACAGCGTCGCCCCTTCTGGAAGCCGTCCCGATGAGGCCCCGTTTCGCCCTGTTCGGCTGCAACCCGCTCGCCATCGAGGTGGCGCGGCGCCTGACCATGGCCCGCACGCCCTTCGTCATGCTGGACCGCGATGCAGCGCTGGTGGAGGCGGCGCGCAAGGAAGACATGCTCGCCCGGCAAATCGACTATACGGACGACGATGCCCTGCGCGACGTCGGAATCGGCAGCCACATCGAGGGCGTGTTCTGCCTGTTCTCGGAAGATTCCGAGAACGTCTTTCTGGCCATCTCGGCCCGCGCGCTGGATCCGCAACTGCGCATCGTTGCCGTGTGCCAGGCCCCGCAGGCGGCGCCCAAGCTGCTCGCCGCCGGTGCCGACAAGGTGGTCGACCCCTACGAGATCAGCGGTGCCCGGGTACACGAACTGATCCAGCGCCCGGAAGTGGTCGAACTGCTGGAGCAGACCGTGTTCGGGCAGCAGGACCTCAACATTGCCGAGATCACCATCCCGCGCCACTCCTGGCTGCATGGCGTACATCTTTCCGGCCTGCGCAAGGTCACGACGCAGAACGTCCTGCTGCTCGGGGTGGTCGACCTGGAGCGCGGCAAGGATCTCATCTTCAGCACCCGCGGCATCGACCACAAGCTGGACTATGACGACGTGCTGGTGGTGATCGGCGCACGCAGCGAGATTGATGCCTTCCGCACGCTGATCGACCGGACGGTACCGCCCATGGACGCGTAAAGCCACTTGGGTGGCGTGCATCTGGCGCAACCGTGCCGTGGTGAAAACGGGTCCTGGACATGGAGACGGCCAAGCAGGGAAGCGGCGCTTGCGGCGTGGGCATAAACAGCCTGGATGCGCAATGCGGCGACCCACAATTCCGCCTAATGCCACGTGGATAAAGGTATTCAGGCATGTCGCCCATGCAGGTTATGGTCTGCTACTTGCTTGTCTGCAGGCATCTCAACTCGATGCCTCGTGCAAAAACCGACCCGATGAGCGACGCCTCCACCCAGAAGAACGACGTATTCCTGCCTTACATGCGCGATGTCGTCCGTAGCGAACACTCCCTGCGCGAACTGAACCTGATGTGGCGCATGATCGAGTCCTCGGCCAAGATGAACTATCTGGCCGAGACCCGATCGATTCTGCAGACCATGGCGGCAACGCGGGCCGGGTTCGACCAGCTGGAACATGAACTGGTTTCGAGCCTGGTGCACGAAAAGTGTGCGAACGTGCTGATGGAAATCGGCACCAAGGCGCACTACGTGATCGACATCGTGGTGCGCAATCTGTATGAGCGCACGGCCGATGTCGGTTTTCTCGCCACCGACCGCGATCTCTGCGAATTCGTCGCCGGCGTGCAGGACAATGCGGAGTCCATCCATGCACGCCTGCTGGCCTATCGCAGCAAGTACACCGTGTACGATGAAATCATGCTGCTGGACACGGACGGCAACGTGCTGGTGCAGATCGACGAGCACTCCGAAGTCGAAGGCAGCAACGACCCGCTGATCGGACTCACCCTGGATTCGGACAGCTATGTCGAAACCTTCCGCGCGACCGATCTGCGTCCGTGCAAGGAAAAAGCCCTGATCTATTCGCAGCGGATGCTGCATCCGGAAACCGGCGAGGTGGTCGGCATCCTCTGTCTCTGCTTCGATTTCGAGCAGGAAATGCGGGGCATTTTCGAATCGCATCGCGATCCGGACGAGCGCTCGAACATGCTGTTGCTCGACAGTGAAAACCGCGTCATCGCCAGCGCCGATGCGCTGTGGGTGCCCGTCGGATCGGTCGTTCCGGTGAACCGCGATGGCAGCACCCGCCTGATGATGTTCGGCGGACGCAAATATCTGGTACAGACCTTCGGCACCGACGGCTATCAGGGCTACAGGGGGCCGCCTGGCTGGCAGGGGCAGGTCATGGTTCCGGTCGCGGTGGCGTTCATGGAGGGGGGCGACCGCCCCCGGGTGTCGCTCGACCCCGCGATCGTCGACGGCCTGTTGTCGCACGCGCAGACCTTTTCGCCGCCGCTCTACAAGATCATGCAGGCGGCCGAAACCATTCAGCGCGTCGTGTGGAACGGGCAGGTCATGACCGCCGGCAACGGCGACAATCTGGTTCAGCTGAAGTCGGTGCTGGAGCAGATCAGTGAAACCGGCAACCGCAGCAACGAACTGTTCTCGCAATCCATCAGCAATCTGTACGAAACGGTGCTGAGTTCCAGTTTGCGCGGGACGGAATTCATGTCGCACCTGCTGGTCGACCTGCTCGACCGTAACCTGTACGAACGTGCCAACGATTGCCGCTGGTGGGCGTTGACGCCGGCATTGCGCAGCGCGCTGGCCGCGCCGGTGCGAACCGAGGCCATGGTCAAGGACATCACCGGCATCCTGGGCTACATCAACAGCCTTTACACCGTCTACACCCGGATCTTCGTGTATGACGAAAGCGGTCGGGTCATCGCCAGCACCCGCCTGGCGCAGAATGGCGAAGACCGGGCCATGGTCGGCACCACGATCGGGCAGGACACGCTGGCGTCGGTGTTGTCGCTGGCGACCGAGCAGGATTACCACGTCAGCCCGTTTGCGCCGACGCCGCTGTATGGCGGACTGCCGACCTATGTCTACCATGCCGCGATTCGCCATCCGGACAACCCGAACACGATCGTCGGCGGGATCGGCATCGTATTCGACGCCGCGCCGGAGTTTTCCGCCATGCTGCACGGCGGCCTGAATGGAAAGGCCGGCACCACGGCATTCTTCATCGACCGCAGCGGGCGCATCATTGCCAGCACCGACCCGGCCCGCCCGGTGGGGGGGCTGCTCGATATCGATCCGGGAATCCTGCGACAGAAAAACGGCCACAGCACCTCGACCATCACGATCCACGACGGCCGCTACGCCAGCATGGGCTGCAGCGTCTCGAACGGCTATCGCGAGTTCAAGGTCAGCGACGGTTACCAGGAGGACGTCATCGCCGTGGTGTTCGAATCCTTTGGCGAGGTGCGCGAACGCCGCGCGTCGGGCAACCGGGCTGCCGCCGTCATCGCGCCCGATTCACTGGCGAGCGGCGGCAGGCAGTTCGCAACCTGCTTCATCGACGGCGATTTGTATGCCCTGCCTGCCGAGCAGGTGCTGGAAGCCCTGCCCGCCTCGGCCTTGCTGCCTATTTCGATGGGTGGCTTCACCGGACGTATCGGCATGCTTGCACTCGAACACGAAGGCGAGGAGAAGCAATTCATCTGGGTATTCGACCTGGGCCAAATGGTGCGGGGAAAGCCGTCCGAAATTACCCACACCAGCCAGGTCGTCGTGGTCCGGCACGGACAGCAAAGCCTCGGCTTGCTGGTCGATGAACTGCACGGCGTGCCGGAATTCCGGGAAGAGCTGATCAGCCCGACCCCCTTCGCCCTGGAGGCCGGCGATGCGCTGGTGCCGGGGGTCATCAAGGGCAATCAGGAGGGGTTGCTGATACAGGTGCTCAATATCGATTTCATCTATCGTTCGCTGGAAGCCGGTGAATTGCCATGCATTCCGGAAGCGGTGATGCAGGAGGCGGCGTAAGGGGAACACCCGGACGGTTCGGTGCGCTTGGCCGGCATCCGGCGCTTCCTCGGCGTCCAACCGCCGGCATTCCTTTGCGTCGCCGGGCGTTCAGAGTGACGCGCCCAAGCTCCAGTCCAGGATCCGCCAGCGCCGTTCATTGCTGCCTTCGACGGCGATCTGGTAACCCAGGCGCTGGATGGCGCCGGGGCGGGTGAGGAAGGTCTCTTCGCGGAACGGCAGGGTGGAATGCTCGATGCGCCAGGGAGTCGGACCCTTGCGGTAGCCGAAGCTGATTTCGACATCCAGCCAGTCAAGCAACTGCGAACGGGAGGGCTGCGTCCGAGCGATGAGGCGGGAGAGGTCGGTGGCCGCGGGCAGCGGCTGGGCGCGGCCCCGCACGTACATGAAGCAGTCGCCGGCGACGAGCAACCAGGTGGGGCGGGCGGGCTGTTCGCCGGCCTCCACCACGAGTTCGAGCGCGGCGGTGCCGCCGCGGCTGGGCGGCAGGCGTTCCCAGATCTCGATGTAGTCGGCTTCGACGCCGGTTTCGGTCACACGCTCGCCGTCGAAGACCATGCGGCCGATGTCGCGGCTGCCGTTGGCGGGCTGGAAATCCATCTGGCGATGCCAGGTACAGCGGTCGCCGTCGACCTGGGTGACGCCGCAAAACCCCTGCTGGCGCGCCAGCCAGGCCAGCTGGGCATCGCCGCATTCGGCCAGGCAGCGGACGCCGGAGAATTCGGGCCGCCCGGCAGGAATTCGCAGGTCGGCGTGCCAGTGCGGGGTTTGCAGCCAGAAGACGTGGCTGCATTCGTCGCGCAGGCCGGCGGTTTCCAGCAGGCTGCGACGCCACACACCGAGATAGGCGCTTGGCACCGGTGCAGGTGATGCGGCCGTATCCGGCGACCCGGCAAGGGGTGCGAGACGCTGTCGGGACAGATCGCGCAAGGCGTCGGCAAGGGTCGGTCCGGTGCGGCACAGGGTCATTCGGCGTGTCCTGGTTGGGGTGTGTCGGCGTTGCGCAGCAGGGCTTCCATTTCGCACGCGGGTACGGGCCGGCTGAAGTAATAGCCCTGCAGTTCGTCGCAGCCGTGCTGGCGCAGGAATTCGTGGTGTGCGCGGGTTTCCACGCCTTCGGCCACCACTTTCAGGCCGAGCGCATGGCCGAGGGTGATGATGGCGCGCACGATGGCGGCGTCGTCGGGGTCGCTGTCGATGTCGCGCACGAAGCTCTTGTCGACCTTGAGGCGGTCGACGGGAAAGCGTTTGAGATAGCTCAGGCTGGAATAACCGGTGCCGAAATCGTCCACCGCAATGTCGACGCCCAGCGCCTTCAGCGACTGCATGGCGACGTTGATGCGCTCGGCATCGTGCATGACGAGGGATTCGGTCAGTTCCAGCTCCAGATGCGACGGGTCGAGTTCGGCCAGGGCCAGCGCGGCCGCCACCCCATCGACCAGTCCGTCCTGGCGAAACTGGATCGGCGAAAGATTGACCGAGACGCCGATGGGCGGCAGACCGGCGCGCTGCCAGGCGCTGGCCTGGCGACAGGCTTCCTGCAGGACCCATTGCCCGATCGGTATGATCAGCCCGCTTTCCTCGGCGATCGAGATGAAGCTGTCCGGCGGGATCAGGCCCTTGCCCGGGCAGTCCCAGCGGATCAGCGCCTCGGCACTGACGATGCGCCCACTGGCAACCTCGATGCGCGGCTGGTAGTAGACGCGGAACTCGTTGCGATCGAGCGCGTGGCGCAGGCTGTTTTCCAGTTCGAGCCGCTCGCTGATCGCCTGGTTAAGCTCGCGTGTATAGAAGTGGTAGGTGCCGCGGCCGGATGCCTTGGCCTGGTACATGGCGGCGTCGGCGCTGCGCAGCAGCGCGTCTGGATCGGCGCCGTCCTGCGGGTAGCAGCTGATGCCGATACTGCAGCTCAGCCCGTATTCCTGGCCATGGTGCACCCAGGGCTGCGAAATGGATTCCAGCAGGCGGCTGACGATGGCGATGATTTCATGATCGTCGTCCTGCTCGGTAAGCACAATGACGAATTCGTCACCACCCTGGCGCGCCACGCAATCGTGGCTGCGGACGCACGACGAGAGCCGTGCCGCGATTTCCAGCAGCAGGCAGTCGCCGACGTGATGGCCGAGACTGTCGTTGATCAGCTTGAAGTGATCGAGGTCGACGAACACCACCGCCACCAGCTTGCCGTCGCGCTGCGCCTTGGCGATGGCCTGGTCGATGCGGTCGCGCAGCAGCGACCGGTTGGGCAGCCCGGTCAGGCTGTCGTGGCTGGCCTGGTGCTCGAGCTCGGCCTCGTACTGCTTGCGCTCGGTGATGTCGACCACGGTGCCTTCGAAGAACTGCACGCTGCCGTCGGCGTTTTTCACCGCGCGCGCATTCTCGGAAATCCAGATGATGCTGCCGTCGCGCCGGTAGACCTGCGACTCGAAGTTGCGCACCACCCCCTGCTCCTGCATCAGGCGCACGAATTCGGCACGCCGCTCCGGAGACACATAGAGCTGGCGTGTGATGTCGTGCAGGTGGATGATCAGCGCGTCCGGCGAGGCATGGCCGTAGATGCGTGCGAGCGCAGGGTTGGCATTGAGGTAGCGGCCTTCCGGCGTGGTCTGGAAGATGCCTTCGGTGGCGTTCTCGAAAATGCTGCTGTAGCGCCGGACGGCCTCGCGCAGCGCCTCGCTGGTGGCCATGCGCTAGGAGATGTCCTGGATGAAGCCCTCGATCCAGGCCAGCTGGCCGTATGCATCGCGCAGGCCGACACCGCGCTCCAGCACCCAGCGGATGCGGCCGTCGGCGCGACGGATACGGTATTCCACGTCGAAGGATTCGTTGGCTTCGAGTGCGGCGCGGATCGTGCGGCTGACATGTTCGCGGTCCTCGGGCAGAGTCATCTGGTCGTACGACACGCGGTTGTTGAAGACCAGTTCATCGGGGCGGTAGCCCGTGAGCTTGTGGCAGCCCTCGCTGACGAATTCCATGGTCCAGATCGCATCGATGCGGCAGCGGTAGATCATGCCGACCAGGTTGTCGGTGATGGTGGTCAGGAGACGCGTGACGTCGAGCGGCGCGGCGGTGTCCGTCGCGGCCGCTTCGGCGAGATGGGCGTGGTGCGGGCTATTCATGGAATTCCGGGAAGCGTTGCAGCGTGCGCCAGAAGGCAAGGTCGTGGTTGGGCCATAACTCGGCGCGTTCCTGCTGTGCCAGTTCTTTCAGCTTGCGGATGCTCGCCAGCGCCTGGTCTTCGCGGTCCTGCCAGCACAGGCCAGGGGCGATTTCCTGCTCGAGGTTTTCCGCGAGATCGGCGGCGTCGCCGCACAGGATGAGCGGCGGCCCTTTCGGCAGTTCGACGAACAGTGACATGTGGCCGGCAGTGTGGCCGGGGCTGGTGACGGCGCGCACGCCGGGCACCAGCTCGTATTCGCCCTGCTGCACCTTCCAGTTATCGATGATGCCGGCGAGGTCGTCCGGAAACACGGCGACATCGAGGCCGGAGCGCGCGGCGTCGAGTTCGTCCTGCTGCACGTGCACCTCGGCGCCGCAGACGTCGCACAGGCCGCCGGCATGGTCGAAATGCAGGTGGCCGACGAACACCACGTCGACGTCGGCGGCAGTCAGCCCCAGGCGTTCCAGATGATGCGGGATGCGGTCTTCCTCGCGCATCTTGGGCGGGCCGAAAGGGAAGGACTCGGGGTCGTAGTAGCGGTCGCGCTTCGCCGGATCGGCGATCTTGGCGTAGTCGCACCCGACGTCGTAGAGGATGCGGCCGTTCTTCGTCTCGATCAGGTATGCGAGGATGGGTGCCTCGATGATCTCGCCGTGTCCGCGGTTGCGCGTCGACAGCGATTTGTCGTATTTGTGCAGGCCGGTGAGCAGCGGCCACATGCGCAATACCTGGGTCATCGCGCCACCCCGTGGTTCGATTCGGTGAACGCTTCGATGACGGCCGCGGTGAGGATGAGCGCACCGCCCGCAACCTCCTGCTGCGACAGCGCTTCGCCGCCGATGAATACGGCGGAGGCCACGCCCACCACCAGTTCGGCCAGCAGCAGGATGGCGGCCTTGCCCGCGTCGAGGCGGGCGACACCATAGAAGGTGGCAAGCGTGCCGGGCAGCACCCAGGCGAGCGCCAGCCCGGCCAGCGCCAGTAGCTGCGGCGTATCGAGCGCGGGTGGCGGCTGGCCGTTCCAGCCCATGAATCCGAGCGAGATCACGGCGCAACCGGCCAACACCGCGACCGCGCGCGCGGCATCGGGCAAGCCGTGGCCGGCACGGATCGCGACATTGTTGAGCGCGAAGGCCAGCCCCGAGGACAACGCCAGCAGGTCGATCGCAGTCAGCGGCGCAGCGAATATTTCCGGTCCGCCGAGGGTGAAGGCGAGTCCGGCCAGCGCCAGCCCCAGTGCAACGAGGCGCAGGCGGGTGAAGGCCTCGCCGAGAAACAGCCGCGCCGCGAGGATGGTCCACACCGGCGCCAGATAGAACAGCAGCAGCACCCGCACCACGCTGCCGGTGGTGAGCGAGGTGGCGAAGGCGGCGTTGGCCCAGCCGCCGAGCAGTGCGATGAGCAGCAGCAGGGCGGTCTGGTCGCGCCGCACGGGATTGCGTAAAGCCCAGGGCAGCAGCACCAGCGCCGGCAGGCCGTAGGCGACCGCCTGCACGAAGCTGCCATGGATGCCGACGGCATCCAGTTCCTTCAGCGGCCACCAGAACAGGCCCCATAGCATGGCGCCGCCCAGCAGGGCGGAGACGGCGGTTCCCTGCTGGCGGGGTAGGAACAGCGTCAGGGTACTCACGTCGCAGTCAGGAAGGACACCGACACCGCACCGACGAAATCGTCGGTGCGGCCGGATCGCGGATCGACTTCGCCGTAGTCGTCGGCCAGTACGCGCTTCACCCGATGGCGATGGAAGGGCGGCAGCAGCTTCGCCATGGGGAGGATTTGATCGGGTTGCGCGCCATACAGCTCGCGGTGCAGCGCCGGCAGGCGGTACCAGGGCGCGGCGGGTTTCTCGTGGTGCGCGTTGTGGAAGGGGAAGTTGAGCAGCAGCAGGTTGAGCCGGGGCCAGCGCAGGCTGGCGAGGTTGGAATAGGTGTTGGCCTGTTCGTAGGCCTTGTTGCGCAGGCGGTCGGCCGGAACCGGGTCGCTGTCCGGGATGGCGTAGGCGTCGTAGGTGTGCTGGAAGGCATCGGCGAAGCGCAGCACGCTGACCATGGCGAGATAGGCAACGGCGTACAGGACAAGCGCGCGCGGCGCGAAATAGCCCAGTACTGCGAAAGCGCTCCCCCGGACAAGGAGGATGGCGAGCACGCGGCTGCGGTCGGCGTGCCGGTGCGGATCGAGGAAAGGCCGCGCGACGACGTAGGCGTGCATCAGCAGCTCCACCGCCGGTACGTAGGCCCACTCCAGGGCGAGCACGATGCGCCGCACCGCCGCCGGGGCGGATTGCAGCAGCGCTCTGGTGTCCAGGCTGACGACGTCGGCACGGTCGACGTGGTGGCGCATGTGCTTGCGGCGCAGCTGTTCGTAGCGGGCGTAGCAGCTGCCGGTGAGCCAGGTCATCAGCACGCCGCCGCGTGTGTTGGCCCCGGGTTGGGTGAAAATTGTGCCGTGGGCGAATTCGTGGAACAGGTAGGCAGCGATGATGAGCGCGTGCACGAACCACAGGGTGCCGGCCAGCGCCCACGGCCAGGATGCGGTTGCCATAAGCCATAGCCCGCCGGCATAACCGGCCAACGCATAGCCAAGCGC
>JAJYXA010000509.1 GCA_021791235.1 Pseudomonadota bacterium | reverse complement strand
TCGCGGTCGCGGTAGAAAAGCGGGATGACCTCCTGCTCCAGCAGGCGATAGAGTTCCGCCGCCTCCGCCGCTTCCCACGCCGGGTCGGTGTCGTGCTCCTGGCCGTCGCCCAAGGCCCAGCCCAGTTCCGGCGCATAGGCTTCCGCCCACCAGCCGTCCAGTTCCGACAGGTTGAGTCCGCCGTTGGCCAGGACTTTCATGCCGCTGGTGCCGCAGGCTTCCCACGGGCGGCGCGGCGTGTTGAGCCACAGGTCCACGCCCTGCACCAGCTGTTCCGCGAGCAGCATGTCGTAGTCGGCCAGAAACACCACATGCCCGGCCAGTTCGGGACGGCTGTCGATGAATTCGTTCCACTGGCGGATCATGGCCTTGCCGGTTTCGTCCAGCGGATGCGCCTTGCCGGCGATGACGAGCTGCACCGGATGGAGCGGATGCGTCAGGATGCGATGCAGGCGCTCGGGATCGGCGAGCAGCATGTTGGGGCGCTTGTAGGCGGTGAAGCGGCGGGCGAAACCGAGCGTGAAGGTGTTGGGGTCGAGGGCGTGGCGCGCGCGTTCGATGCGTTCGGCCGGCGCGTTGATGGCGGCGAGCTGGCGCTGCAGGTGGTCGCGCGCGAAGCCGATCAGGCGCTGCCGGCTTTGGGTGCGGATGTCCCACAGGGCCTGGTCGGAGACCTGGCACACCTGTTCCTCGAGATGTTCCAGTTCGCCGAGCCAGCGTCCCTTGCCGCAGGCGTCCGTCCACAGGCGGTCGGCTTCCGCCGAGTCCCAGGACGGCACATGGACGCCGTTGGTGACGTGCGTGACCGGCACCTCGTGCTGCGGCCAGCGCGGGAACAGTGGCTGAAACAGGCGGCGGCTGACGCTGCCGTGCAGGCGGCTCACCCCATTGACCAGGATGCTGCCGCGGATGGCGAGATACGCCATTTTGAAGGGTTCGCTGTCGTCGTCCGGGTTTTGCCGGCCGAGGGCGAGCATCGCGCGGACGGGGATGCCGAGACCCTGCTGGGCGCGTTCCAGGTAGCGTTCCAGCAAGGCCGGGGCAAAGCCGTCGAAGCCGACGGCGACCGGGGTGTGGGTGGTGAAGACGTTGCCGGCGCGGGTGGCGTTGAGCGCGCAGCGGAAATCGCTGCCCTGGTCGCGCATGTGGCTCCATGCGCGGGCGAGGACGACGAAAGCCGCATGGCCCTCGTTGAGATGGCAGACCTCGGGATGGATGCCCAGGCGGCGCAACAGGGTCCAGCCGCCGATGCCGAGGCAGATCTCCTGCTGCAGGCGCTTTTCCGAACCGCCGTCGTACAGCTGGGCGGTGATGCCGCGGTCGGCCGGCGTGTTGAGCAGATCGTTGCTGTCCAGCAGATAGAGGTTCACCCGCCCGACCTGCACCTGCCAGACGCGCAGCAGGACGGTGCGGCCGGGAAAGGGGATTGCCACGCGCAGCCGCTCTCCGTTCTCGTCGTGCACCGGCTGCACCGGCAGTTGGGCCGGATCGTTGTAGGGAAAAAACTCCTGCTGGCCGCCCTGCTCGTTGAGGCTCTGGCGGAAGTAGCCCTGCTGCCAGAGCAGGCCGATGCCGGTCATCGGCACGTCGAGATCGCTGGCGGTCTTGAGCACATCGCCGGCCAGGATGCCGAGGCCGCCGGAATACAGCGGCAGCGACTCGGACAGCCCGAACTCCATGCTGAAGTAGGCCACGTGCGCAAGCTTCGATTGCGGATACGCGGCCTGAAACCAAGTCGGGCTCGCCCGCCATTCCCTGCGCGCGTCGACGAAGCCCCGCAGGCTGGCGACGAAGGCCGTGTCTGCCGCCAGCGCGCGCAGCTTTTCCCTGGAAACGTTCTGCAGGATCAGCCAGGGGTTATGGGTCAGCGCCCACAGGTCGGGGTCGATGCCTTTCCACAGAATGTCGGTGGCGTGACTCCACGACCAGCGCAGGTCCAGCGCGAGTTCGGCCAGGGCGTCGAGTTCTGCGGGGAGGTCGGGCAACGGGGGGCGGGCTGCGCGGATCATGCGGGGGGCCTTGCTCAAAGGTGCTGAAAAAAGGCGGACTCGCGCCCAGGCGCTGCCCGGGTTGGGATAAACCTTAAAAACCGCATTTGAACCACAGAGGCACAGAGACACAGAGGAAAAAACAAAGACTTGCATCGTGATACCCGGTCACCTCTCGGGTGAGTGGCCATGTGCGGACAAGCTATTGATTTCTTGTCTTTCTCTGTGCCTCTGTGTCCCAAGGGATACCGTCCCTGCGGGACATATCTCTGTGGTGAGGAATTTGTGATAAACGTCACATTCGCGCTCATTCTTGATCGGCTGCCTGGAAAGACCGCCGTGACGGGCGGTCCAGCAAGCCTTCAACCAGTTCCCGGATGACGTCTTCTTCGTTGGCCGCGATCCGCAGCACGGGCTTGGAGCCGGCCGCATGGATCCAGTCCCGGTTGCCCCGGTTGGCTGCGGCATCGAGCGCGAAACCGAGAAAGCCCAGCGGTTCGCAGATGCGGGCGCGGACCGGCGGCGCGTGCTCGCCGATGCCGCCGCTGAACACCAGGGCGTCGATGCCGCCCGCCTTGGCGGCCAACGCGCCGATGGAGGCGCGCACTTGGCGGCAGAAGTAGTCCACCGCGAAATCCGCCGCCTCGCTGTGGCTTGCCAGCAGCGCCGACATCTCGCTGCTTTCCCCGTCCGACAGCGCGAGCAGCCCCATGCGGCGGTAGACCAGATCGCTCAAGGCCGGGGCGTCGTGCCGCCTGGCCAGTTCGAGCATGACGCCCGGATCGAGGTCGCCGCTGCGCGTGCCCATGGGAATGCCGCCCGCCGGCGTATAGCCCATGGTGGTGTCCGCCGATTGCAGGCCGTCCAGCAGGCACAGGCTGGCCCCCGAACCCAGATGGGCGACGACGATGCGCCCGCGCGCGGCCTCGCCCAGCAGCGACGGCAACCGGGAGGCGACGTAGGCGTAATTGAGGCCATGAAAACCGTAGCGGCGCATGCCCAGGGCGCGCGGGATCGGCAGGCGGCGCGCCAGTTCCGGCAGGGTGGAGTGGAACGCGGTATCGAAGCAGGCCGCCTGCGGGGCGTCGAAGCGCGCCCGGCACCACGCCACGCCGAGCAGGTTGGCCGGCAGGTGCAGCGGCGCGAGCGGGACGATGCCGCGCAGCCGCTCGATCTCGGTTTCATCGAGCAGGCGCGCCGCATCGCTCACCTCGCCGCCGTGGACGAAGCGGTGGCCGATCGCATCCGGCACCGCGCCGCCCAGTTCCCGCAGCAGCGCGTCGAACGCCTGCGCATGGTCGTGCGGAAAGCCCTGGCCGACAGGGCCGTAGCGCCAGTCGCGGCGCGTGCCGTCGGCGCGGAACAGGCTGGCCCTGAGACTGGACGAACCGCTGTTGAGCGTGAGGAGGGTACGGCTCATCGCGACCATTTCCAGTCGCGGATCTCGGGCATGTCCTCGCCGTGCAGATGGATGTATTGCGTGTGCTCGCTGAGTTTGTCGCGCATGCGCTGCCTGATGTGCGCGGCCTGCGCCTGCAGCTTCGGCACCCGCCTGGCCACGTCCATCACCAGGTGGAAGCGGTCGAGGGTGTTGAGCACCGCCATGTCGAACGGCGTGGTGGTCGTGCCCTCCTCCTTGTAGCCGCGCACGTGCAGGTTGCCGTGGTTGGTGCGGCGGTAGGTGAGGCGGTGGATCAGCCAGGGATAGCCGTGGTAGGCGAAGATGACCGGCCTGTCGGCGGTGAACAGGGTATCGAATTCCGCGTCGGACAGGCCGTGCGGGTGCTCCTCCTGCGGTTGCAGGGTCATCAGGTCGACCACGTTGATGAAGCGGATTGCCAGCTCGGGCGCGAGCCCGCGCAGGATGTCCACGGCCGCCAGCATTTCCAGCGTGGGCACGTCGCCGGCCGCCGCCAGCACCACGTCCGGTTCGCCGTCCTGGTCGTTGCACGCCCACTCCCACATGCCGATGCCGGCGCCGGCGTGGTTGAGCGCGGCGTCCATGTCCAGCCATTGCTGCTGGGGCTGCTTGCCGGCGACGATGACGTTCACCAGGTTGCGGCTCTTCAGGCACCGGTCGGTGACGTACAGCAGGGTGTTGGCATCCGGCGGCAGATACACGCGGATGATGTCGGCCTTCTTGTTCATCACGTGGTCGATGAAACCGGGGTCCTGGTGCGAGAAGCCGTTGTGGTCCTGGCGCCAAACGTGCGAGGTGAGCAGGATGTTGAGCGAGGCCACGGGGCGGCGCCAGGGAATCTCGCGGCACACCTTGAGCCACTTGGCGTGCTGGTTGAACATCGAATCGACGATGTGGATGAAGGCCTCGTAGCAGGAGAACAGCCCGTGGCGGCCGGTGAGAAGATAGCCTTCGAGCCAGCCCTGGCAGGCATGTTCGGAGAGGATTTCCATCACCCGGCCGTCGGGCGCGAGATGGTCGTCGTAGTCGTAACGCTCGGCCATCCAGGTGCGGTCGGTGACTTCGAACAGCGCGCCCAGCCGGTTGGAACTGGTCTCGTCCGGGCCGAAGACGCGGAAGTTCCCGGGATTGTGCCGCATCACGTCGCGCAGGAAGGTGCCCATCGTCCGGGTGGACTCGGCCACTACGCCGCCGGGCGCCGGCACGTCCACTCGGTAGTCGCGGAAATCCGGCAGGCGCAGGTCGCGCAGCAGTTTGCCGCCGTTGGCGTGGGGATTCGCCCCCATGCGCCGCTCGCCGCGCGGCGCGAGCCCGGCCAGTTCCGGCCTGAGCCGGCCGTCGGCGTCGAATAACTCCTCCGGCCGGTAGGAACGCATCCAGGCTTCCAGCAGGCGCACGTGTTCCGGCTTGTCCATGTCGCCGAACGGCACCTGGTGCGAACGCCAATAGCCCTCGGTTTTCTGGCCGTCCACCTCCTTCGGGCCGGTCCAGCCCTTGGGCGAGCGCAGCACGATCATCGGCCACAGCGGACGGCTGACGTCGCCCTCCTCGCGCGCCTTGCGCTGGATTTCGCGTATTTCCGCAATCGCCGTATCGACCGTGGCCGCCATCAACGGGTGCATCGCCGCGGGCGCATCGCCTTCCACGAAATGGGGCCGGTAGCCGTAGCCCACGAACAGGCTTTCCAACTCGGCGCGGGGAATGCGGGCCAGCACCGCCGGGTTGGCGATCTTGTAGCCGTTGAGGTGCAGGATCGGCAGCACCGCGCCGTCGCGGCGCGGATCGAGAAACTTGTTGGAATGCCAGGAGGCGGCAAGCGGGCCGGTTTCCGCCTCGCCGTCGCCCACCACGCAGCACGCGACGAGGTCGGGGTTGTCGAATACCGCGCCATAGGCGTGAAGCAGCGCATAGCCCAGTTCGCCGCCCTCGTGGATGGAACCGGGCGTCTCCGGCGCGGCGTGGCTGGGAATGCCGCCGGGAAAGGAAAACTGCCGGAACAGCCGCCGCATGCCCTCCTCGTCCTGGGTGATGTCGGGATACAGTTCGCTGTAGCTGCCTTCGAGGTAAGTGTTCGCCACCACCGCCGGCCCGCCGTGGCCGGGGCCCGCGACGTAGATCATGCCGAGCCCGTGCTGCCGGATGGCCCGGTTCATGTGCACGTAAATGAAGTTCAGCCCCGGCGTGGTCCCCCAATGCCCAAGCAGGCGCGGCTTGATGTGCGCCGGCTCCAGCGGCCGCTTCAGCAGCGGATTGTCGAGCAGATAAATCTGCCCCACCGAAAGGTAATTGGCCGCGCGCCAATAGGCGTCCATGCGGTCGAGCTCTTCGGACCCCAGTCCGGCAGCAAGCGAACCCATCCTGTTCTCCCTATGCCTGAGCAGATCAGGTTCGATTGTAGGACGTCGCGTGGGATTCAAACAGCCGCCGAGCTATCCAGGGGGCACTGATATCTGGCAAAACCTTGGGGAAAGCAGGCCGCGCAGGCGGCAGATTCGCCTGCGGGGGACGAGTGGCGGGGCCGGCCGAGAACGGCCGGCCCGGAGGAGAATCATGGAGATCCCACCCTCCTCCTTAAGCGGACAGTCAACGTTGGGAAGGCCTTCCCGGCATCCTTGGAAATTCCCCTGTCCTGCCTGGAGACAGGCGCGCGATCGGCCATGACGGCGACACGGCGCAACCCGGCGGCCCGGCGCTACCGGTTGACTGCCTCTTGCGCAAGGCCGGAACGGCCTTCCATCGCCCACCCGACGCCGGCGAACTGCCGTCGACTTGATGCAGAACTTCTTTGCGATTCATGAACGCAGTATCGACGCCATCTCATGACGGGTTTCCACCGAAGGACGTCATCATAAGGATGTCCGATGCAAAGAAAAAACGGGGATCAGGTCGATCATGCGACAGCGTGTCATATTCCCTCGCAAAGATGTCGGTAATCAAATTGGCGAGGGAAGGAGAGGAGGCACGAAGCTGCGGAAAGCGGCCGTGTGCAGCCATTGCAGCAATGATGACGATCCCCGAAGCGATGCGCCTGCCGTTGACCTTTGGCCTGTCCGGCGCGCTGCATGCCGCAGCCTTGTCAGGCTTCGTGCTGCCACCGTCGCCTGCCGGCCCGCCGGCGCAGCCCATTCAAGTTCGCCTGCTTGAGGGGAATCCCCGTGCGCCTGGGCCGATCTCCGCCGGCATGTCCGACGCCAGAACCGCATCGAATCCCGGGCCACTCCAAGGCCACCCTGCCTCTACGGCCTCGTCGTCCCCCACGCCTGCCGCGACACCAACGGTTGAGCTGCCGGTCGCCGCAATCGCGATGCCCGCAACGGAGGCCGCGCCCCTGTCACCTGAAAATCCCGGACAGAGGCGCCATTCCGGGCTGTCGGACAACACTTCTCTCCGTCTTTCCGGAACGACCGCCCTGTCGCCTCCGGCACCAGCCAGCGCTGCACAGACCGGAGCCGCGGCAATCGGCAGTTTGCCGGAGCGTTCGGGTGGCGAGCCACACCCGGTTCCCGGCGTTCCGGCTGGCACACTGGCCTCCCCCTTCAATGCGCCCAAGGCCCTGCATACCCCTGCCCCCGAGTACCCCGAAGAAGCCCGCTGGGAGAAGCGGACGGGGCTGGCGACCCTGGGCTTTCGCGTGGAGGCCGACGGCTCGGTGGCCGAGGTCAGGATGCTGCATTCCTCGGGTCATGCCGACCTGGACGCGACGGCGATGGGGGCGTTGCGCCATTGGCGCTTTGTTCTTCCTCCAGGTGCGGCGCCTGCTTCCTGGTACCGCTATGTCTTTCGGTTCGAACTGACCTGACGAATCTCGGCGAGGAGGACTGAAGCCTCGCAAGCAAGCCGGTTTCCGCCCCCTCCGGAAACCGGTGCCGGTCGAATTTTTGCCGGCGCCGCAGTCTCTGAGGGCCCGTGTCCATCCAACCAGACAGGAGAAGTCGTATGCATCCCCATCAAATCAGACGCAAGCCCCTCGCCGTGCTCGTCGCGGCCACCCTCATCGCGACCGCCGGCTCCGCTCTGGCCAAAGGGCCAATGGGCGGCAATCACCAGCCGGTCGGCGAATTGCTGACCGGCGAAATGCTGCCCACGGGCGTACACATCACCCCCGAGGCCGCCAGCGGCGCGCTGTTTCAGACCCTCAATCCGGATCTGCCGACCCGCCCGGATTTCGTAGCCGGCCAGGCCGTGGCCACCAGCACCAGCCCGGACGGCAACACCCTGCTCATCCTGACCAGCGGCTACAACCGCAATAACGGCTCCACCGGCAGCCGCGTCGCCGAGGAATCCAACGAGTACGTCTTCGTCTACGACATTTCCGCCGGCACGCCCGTCAAGCGCCAGGTCATCCAGGTGCCCAACACCTTCAACGGCATCGCCTGGAACCCGAGCGGACGGGAATTCTACGTCTCCGGCGGGATCAACGACAACGTCCGCATATACGGCCTGGTAGACGAAGCCTGGATCGAACAGGCCGCCATTGCCTTGGGTCACGGCAATGTGGGCCTGGGCCTGCGCGTGCGTCCCGTCGCCGCCGGCATGGCCGTCACTCGGAACGGCAAGCGCCTGGTGGTGGCCAACATGCAGAACGACAGCGTCAGCGTGATCGATCTGGAGACGCGTGCCGAGATCGCCGAGCTGGACCTGCGTCCGGGCAAGAACGACCCGGCCCGGTCCGGCGTGCGCGGCGGCTCCTATCCCTACTGGGTGGCCATCAGGGGCAACGGCAAGGCCTATGTCACCAGCCAGCGCGACCGCGAAGTGGTGGTGCTGGACATCGCCGACCAGCCTGCCCTGATCGGTCGCATTCCCGTGGGCGGGCAACCCAACAAAATGATCCTGAACCGCGACCAGCGCCGCCTGTTCGTGGCCAATGGCAACAGCGACAGCGTCTCCGTGATCGACACCGCTACCGACACGGTGCTGGAGGAATTCAACGTCACCGCGCCCAGGAGCGTGCTGACCAAGGCGGACAAGCTGCGCGGTGCCAACCCCAACAGTCTTGCCCTGACTCCGGACGAGCGCTTTCTGCTGGTAACCAATGGCGGTACCAACTCCGTGGCCGTGGTGAAGCTTGGCCTGATGGAGCACGAGGCAAAGCACGGCGGCAGCGATGATCGGGACGAGAGGCATGATGACGGACGCAAGAGCAGAGTGATGGGTCTGATCCCCACCGGCTGGTACCCCAACTCGGTGAGTCTGAGCAAGAACGGCGACACCCTCTACGTGGTCAACGGCAAGAGCAACGCAGGCCCCAACCCAGGCGCCTGCCGCAACACCACCTCCATCGCGGCCGGATCTCTCAGCGACTGTTTCGCCAACAACCAGTACGTCTGGCAGCTGACCAAGGCGGGCTTCCTGAGCATGCCCATGCCCAGCGAGCAGGAGCTGGCCAGGCTCACTTGGCAGGTCGCGAAGAACAACGGCTTTTCCCAGACCGGGAAACACGATCAGGCCCGGGAAATGATGTCTTTCCTGCGCAACAAGATCAGGCACGTCATCTACGTCGTAAAGGAGAACCGCACCTACGACCAGGTGCTGGGCGACCTGGAGAAAGGCAACGGCGATCCGTCGCTCACCCTCTTCCCCGAGCCCATCACCCCCAACCATCACGCCCTGGCGCGCAAGTACGTGACCCTGGACAATTTCCACGACAGCGGCGAGGTAAGCGGCGACGGCTGGAACTGGACCACTGCCGCGCGCACTTCCGACTACACGGAGAAGACCGTCGCCGTGAACTACGGTGGCCGCGGCTTCACCTACGACTGGGAAGGCGCCAACCGCAACATTAACGTGAGCCTGCCCACCACTGCCGAACGGGTGGCACAGAATCCCGCCAGCCCCAATGACCCGGACCTGCTGCCGGGGACGGCGGACGTGGCCGCGCCGGACACCGCCGAGGAGGATGGGGCCGGCTATCTGTGGGACGGCGCCTTGCGCGCCGGGCTGAAGATCCGTAACTACGGCTTCTTCGTGAGCAACCTGGCCAGTTCCAACACCATGACCGAGGAACAGCTGGCCAGCCCCCACGCCTACGACCTGCCCCAGGCCGCGCCTCTCAAACAGGCTCTCGCTCCCCACACCGACCCCTATTTCCGCGGCTATGACCAGAACAACGCGGATTTCTATCTGTTCAAGGAGTGGGAGCGGGAGTTCGACGAATA
>JAJYXA010000037.1 GCA_021791235.1 Pseudomonadota bacterium | reverse complement strand
TGTCCGCTTTCGTCGGCAAGAACATGCACAGGATCGACCTGCGCATCTGGGCCACCTTCAGCTTCGCCGTGTTCGCCGCGGTGGCGTTCTGGAACAGCAATTTCAACACCGACGTCACCTTTCAGCACATCGTGATCCCGCGCCTGCTGATGGGCTTCGGTGTCGCGACCTTCTTCGTGCCGCTGACCGCCCTGACCCTGGCGGGCATTCCGCCCCAGATGATGCCCAGCGCCACCGGCCTGTCGAATTTCTCCCGTATCCTGGCCGGCAGTTTTGGTACTTCCCTCAGCATCACGCTGTGGGACCGTCGCGCTGCGTTCCACCACAGCATCCTGACTTCGCACGTCTCGGCCTTCGACCCGACGATTACGGACGCCCTCGGCAACCTCGCCAATCCGGCGACGGATCCGGCCATGCTGGACCGGATCATCAGCCAGCAGGCAGTGCTGCTGGCGACCAACGACATCTTCTGGCTGTCAGGCTGCTTCTTTGTCGCCCTGATGCTGCTGGTCTGGCTGGCCAGGCCGCCCAGACAGGGGGCCGCTCCGGTCGCCAGCGGCGCGCATTGAACGGGACTTTCCGGTCGCCCGCGGCGCGCATTGAACGGGACTTTCGGTCATGAAATGGAACTTTTGATGTCTCATCCTTCGACCGAGGAACCAAAATCCGGTTTTCATTTCTACATGTCCTGCTTATATTGTATGTAAGCATCTCGGGAGGTCCGCATTCTGGCGGGCTGACTGAGTTAACAGCCCAGCCGCGTTTAGCTTGTGCGGCGTTTTCTAAGAACTTTAAATTTGGAGCAATAATATGAACCAGGCATGCTCGTACAAAACCCTTTCCATTCTTGGCACTTCGCTTTTTTGCGTTGCGTTGCTGGGCGGATGCGCCACGACCGATAATGTGACCAAGGCCCAGACCACTGCGGACCAGGCCTTGCAGAAGGCCAACGAGGCCGACGCCAACGCCAATGCCGCCAAGGCTGCAGCTGCCCAGGCGTCGCAGAAGGCCGATGAGGCCAACGCCAACGCCAACGCTGCCAAGTCGACTGCCGACCAAGCCAATTCCACTGCCGAGTCGGCAAAAGCCGAAGTCGAGAAGCTGGCCGAGAAAATCGACCGCATGTTCAAGAAGACGATGCAGAAATAATTTCTGCAGGGCTGGGAGGGCGGGGATGCCTTGGCATCATCTGTCCTCGGACGCCATGCGGCATGCATGGCGATGCCTTGGTGTTTGCCAACGACGAGGGGCGCCGGATTTCAGCGGATGACCACTCGGGTGCCCACGGCTACCCAGCGTGCAAGCTGCCGGATTTGCCGGTTGGTGAGCGCCACGCAGCCGTCGGTCCAGTTGACTGCCTGCTGGACGCTGGGGTCGCCGCGACCCAGACCGTGAATACCCAGCTGGCCGCCGAGCGATGTGTTCTGAGGCGGAGTGCGATGGTGTCGCAAGGCCTGCATGATGGCGTCAAATTCAGCCTCGCTGATGTCTCCTTCGACATAGGCGCGGCGGGCGATGCGTGCTGAGGGATAATCCAGCCCGTAGAACGTACCGAAACGGCTCTGGCGATCTATCCACGACACATGGAAAATGCCGCGTGGCGTGGTCTCGTCGCCCCGGCGATGCGATTCTGCAGCGCCGCCACTCCCGATGGAAATATTGTGGAAACGAACCAGGGCGTGGTTTTCCGCGGAGAGAACCGTCAGGGTAAGCGCCTGGGTATCCACCAGGATCCAGGGGTGTCCCCCACTTGCCCAGGTGACTGCGGGTATCCACAGAAAAACGGCGACCAACAGCGCAGCTAAACAACGTCGCAACGAAACAACCCTCATGAGCAGTTTATGAAATCAACGCCTTGTTTAACGCTACCCGCACCCCTGCGCCCGGTTTCCGGTTTGCACAGGCTTGTGCTCTTGCTTCTGTTTTGGGCCGCCCCCGGATGGGGGGCGACGTTTCCCCTGCCCACCGATGGCAGCACGATCGTCGGTCAAATTCATGTGGTGACCGCCGACTCGCGCAATACCCTGCTGGACATCGCCCGCCATTATGACCTCGGCTACGAGGAAATCACCCTCGCCAATCCCGGTGTTTCGGTCTGGCTGCCCGGCGAGGGAACGCGGGTTGTCGTGCCCACCGAATTCATCCTGCCGCCGCAGCCCTGGGTCGGCATCGTCGTGAACATTCCTCAGCGCCGACTTTACTATTTCCCCCGCCACAAGGCCAACGAACCGGCGACCGTAATCACCTACCCTGTCGGGATTTCGCGCCCTGGGTGGTCCACGCCTTTGGGCAGCACCCGCATCGTCGCCAAGGAAAAGGATCCTTCCTGGGTCGTCCCCAAGGACATTCAGGAGGAACACCGCAGTCAGGGTGAGACCAACTTTCCGGATTACTTTCCGCCAGGCCCAAACAATCCCATGGGCATGCTCGCCATGGAAACCGGGTTTTCGCAAATCTTCATTCACGGCACCAACCGCCCCTGGGGGGTGGGCATGCAAGTGAGCCACGGCTGCATTCATTTGTATCCGGAAAATGCTGCCGCCCTTTTCCCGGTCGTGCCCGTCGGTACGCCCGTGCGCTTCATCAATCAACCGGTGATGGTGGGCGAAAGAGGCGCTCTGCTCTACCTCAGCGTATCCAGCCCGATAGTCGAGTATCCCCGCCCCGAAGGGGGACTGTTCATGCTGGCGATGGAAGCGTTGACGCGCTATACGCCAAAAATCAACTGGGATCGCGTGCAGCAGGTCGTTGAGGCCAGGCAGGTCATTCCCGTGCCGGTCAACGCGGACGCGCCCAGCCTCGCCCACATCATCGCTGCCATCAAGCCGGAACAGGTCGACTTCGAGCCCTATGGCATCGATGCCAACGACGCAACGCCGCCAGGCGCGCCGCGCTGATCCGCGCGGCGCGGTCGTCGGGTGCGGCCCAAGAGCCCGGGGGCGTTCATGAATGCGCTGGCTGTCTCGCTGGCACGGAACCGGACTGTCCCAGGCAGGTCAATCCCCCCATGCAGCCCGGCCGCATTGATACTTTCCTATTCCAGACGACGTGATCCAACGCCCCTGTTTTTTCCAGCATCGCCTGACATCGCCCCGAACCTTCCCGTGGGGATCGGCATGATCGATCATGCCCACTCGGCAGCGAACGCATACGCTCCGGAAAGCAGCGCCCACCCGGCACCCAAGGATGCCAGCCTAGACGCGTATACGTGCCCGATCTGCGGGCAATCCGGCCTGGTCCGGATCCGCCGGCGCTTCATCGACCGCATCCTGAACCTGTTCGTCAGGCAGCGCCGATTCCGTTGCACGCAGCCTGGTTGCCAGTGGCAAGGCAACCTCCGCAGAAAGCGTTCACACGAGCAACCCGGGGCGCAGGATTAAACGATACCTGCAATCAACAATTGATCTTCTAGAATGACCGGATCAGTGTAACGCTGTCATCGAATGCACTCTGCCGTCGCCAAGCCGTCCTGCGGTATTCATCTATCCTCTGAGGAGTCTTGCCCATGATTCAACTCAACGTGAATGGCAAACCGCAGCAACTCGACGTTGCGCCCGACACGCCGCTGCTGTGGGCGCTGCGCGACACGCTGCAGCTGACCGGCACCAAATACGGCTGCGGCGAGGCGCTCTGCGGCGCCTGCACGGTGCTTGTGGATGGCTCGCCGATGCGTTCCTGCGTGGTGCCGGTATCGGCGGTGGCCGGCCGCAAGATCACCACCATCGAGGCGGTGGACACGCAACGCATCGGCAAGGCGGTGCAGGCGGCCTGGCGCAAACTGGACGTGGTGCAGTGCGGCTACTGCCAGTCCGGCCAGATCATGAGCGCGGTGGCGCTCTTGAGCCAGAACCGCAAGCCCAGCGACACTGACATCGACAACGCCATGTCCGGCAACCTGTGCCGTTGCGCGACCTATGTCCGCATCCGCGCGGCGATCCACGAAGCCGCCAAGGCCCTCGTCTAGTCTAGGAGCGCGCGATGAACACACTCGAAAACCTCAGCCGCCGTCGTTTCCTGCAGGGCAGCGCCGGCCTCACGCTCGGATTTTTCCTGCCCGGCCTTGCCGATGCTGCGGCCGCCGGCCCCGGCAAGGCCGGCGAAGGCGCGGTCGGCCCGATCCATTTCGAACCCAACGCCTTCCTCCGCATCGGCGCCGACAACAGCGTGACGGTTATCTCCAAGCATCTGGAAATGGGCCAGGGTACCTACACCGGGCTCGCCACCATCCTGGCGGAGGAACTGGATGCGGACTGGAAGACGGTGCGCATCGAAGGCGCGCCGGCCGACGCCAAGCGCTACAACAACCTGTTCTGGGGTCCCGCCCAGGGAACCGGCGGCAGCACCGCGATGGCCAATTCCTGGGAGCAGTTGCGCCGTGCCGGGGCGGCCGGCCGTGCCATGCTGGCCGGCGCCGCGGCGCAGCAGTGGGGTGTGCCTGTTGCCGAGATCGCGGTACGCGATGGCGTGGTCAGCCACGCGAAATCGAAGCAACGGGCCACGTTCGGCGAGCTGGCCGAACTGGCCGCGAAGCAGCCCGTGCCCACCGACCTGAAATTGAAAGCCCCCAAGGATTTCCGCCTGATCGGCAAGCAGGTGAGGCGCAAGGACAGCGTCGACAAGACCAACGGCCAGGCCCACTTCACCCAGGACGTGCAGCTGCCGGACATGCTGGTGGCGGTGGTGGCGCACCCGCCGCGCTTCGGCGCCACGGTCAAATCCTTCGACGCCGGCCGCGCCAAGGCGGTGAAGGGCGTGGTCGACGTGGTGCAGATTCCCCAGGGAGTGGCCGTGCTGGCCACCGACACCTGGAGCGCGAAGAAAGGACGCGACGCGCTCGCAGTGAGCTGGGACGAAAGCCATGCCTTCAGGCTCGGCAGCGACGAGATCCTCGCCCGCTACAAGGAACTGGCCAAGACACCGGGCCTCGTCGCGCACCAGAGCGGCGACGCGGACCAGGCCTTCGGCAAGGCCGCCAAAGTCATTCGTGCCAGCTACGATTTCCCTTACCTGGCGCACGCCGCGATGGAACCGATGAACTGCGTGATCCGGCTCAGTGACGGGCGCTGCGAGGTATGGAACGGCGAGCAGATGCAGACCGGGGACCAGCACGCCCTGGCCGGCCTCTTCGGCCTCAAGCCGGAGCAGGTGACCATCCACATGCTGTACGCCGGCGGCAGCTTCGGGCGGCGCGCCAGCAGCCAGTCCGACTACGTGCTCGAAGCCGCCCATATCGTCAAGGCGACCGGCGGCAAGGCGCCAGTGAAGCTGGTCTGGATGCGCGAGGACGACATGCGCGCGGGCTACTACCGGCCGCTGTTTCATCATGCGCTGGAGGCCGCCCTGGACGGCGACGGCAGGCTGACCGGCTGGCGCCACCGCCTGGTGGGCCAGTCCATCATGGCCGGCTCCCCCTTCGCGAGCGGCATGATCAAGGACGGCGTCGACCTGGTGTCGGTGGAAGGCGCCGCCAACCTGCCCTACGCCATTCCCAACCTGAAGGTGGACCTGCACACGCCGCAGGACATCCCGGTGCCGGTGCTGTGGTGGCGCTCGGTCGGCTCCTCCCACACCGCCTATTCCACCGAGACCTTTCTCGACCAGGTGGCTGCGGCGATGGGCAAGGACCCGGTGGCGCTGCGCCTGGAACTCCTCGCCAGGCATCCGCGCCATGCCGGCGTGCTGAAACTGGCGGCCGAGAAGGCCGGCTGGGGCACGCCGCTCAAGCCGGGCAAGCCCGGCGAACGCCGCGGCCGCGGCGTGGCGGTGCATGAGTCCTTCAACACCTTTGTCGCCGAGGTGGCCGAGGTGACGGTTGGCAAGGACGGCAGCGTCAAGGTCGACCGCATGGTCTGCGCGGTGGATTGCGGCATCGCCATCAACCCGGACAACGTCCGCGCCCAGGTGGAAGGGGCGGTCGGCTTTGCCCTCTCGGCCGCCCTGCATGGCGAGATCACGCTCAAGGAAGGCCGCGTGGAACAGGGCAACTTCGACGGCTATCCGCCGCTGCGCATCCACGAGATGCCGGTGGTGGACGTGCATATCGTGCCCTCGAACGCAGCGCCCACCGGGATCGGCGAGCCCGGCGTGCCGCCGGCCGCACCGGCGGTGGCCAATGCCATCGCCGCTGCAACCGGCAAGCATCTCACGCGCCTGCCCTTCAATTCCGCCGAACTGGCCGCCTGAGCATGGACAGCCAGGGCAGCGAAGTGCTGGCAGCGGCCCGTCGCTGGGCGGGCGATGGGCATCGCTACGCCCTCGTCACCGTGGCCCGCACCTGGGGCTCGGCGCCGCGCCCCCCCGGGGCCTGGATGGCGCTGCGCGACGACGGCCGGGTGCAGGGCTCGGTATCCGGCGGCTGCATCGAGGACGACCTGATCATTCGCATGGCTGCCGGCGAGTTCAACGGCACCCGACCGTTCCTCCAACGCTACGGGGTGACGCAGGACGAGGCGCACCGCTTCGGCCTGCCCTGCGGCGGACTCCTCGAACTGGTGATCGAACCGGCCCCCGACGTCGCCTTGTTGAGCGAACTGGCGCAACGCATCGCCGCCGGGCAACTGGCGCTGCGCAGCATCGACATCGACGCCGGCACAGTGGCCATCCGCGACGGCTGCCGCAGCGATCAGCTCAGCTGGGACGGACGCTGCCTGACCACCCTGCACGGCCCGGCCTGGCGCCTGCTGATCATCGGCGCCGGCCAGATCTCCCGCTACCTCGCATCCATGGCCCAGGCGCTGGACTACCAGGTGCTGATCTGCGACCCGCGCGTCGAATACAGCGCCGACTGGGACGTCCCGGGCGCCACCCTGGTGGCGGGCATGCCGGACAACGTCGTGGTGGACCTTGCCCTCGACCCTCGCAGCGCCGTGGTAGCCCTGACTCACGACCCCAAGCTCGACGACATGGCCCTGCTCGAAGCCCTCAAGTCGCCGGCCTTCTACGTCGGTGCCCTTGGCTCGCGCGCCAACAATGCCAGGCGCCGGGAACGGTTGCTGCAGCATTTCGACCTTTCGGAAGCCGAGGTGGTGCGGCTGCACGGCCCGGTGGGGCTGACCATCGGCAGCCGCACGCCGCCGGAAATCGCCGTCTCCATCCTCGCCGAGATCACCGCGATCAAGAACGGCATCCAGCCATCCCCGGCCATCGAGCAGCAACCTGTGGCGGACCGTTCCAGCTGCCGCATCGACTGAGCCGGATGGCGCCAGCAGCCCCCATCGTCGGCATTCTTCTGGCGGCCGGCAGCGGCTCCCGCTTCGGCAGCGACAAACTGCTGTACCCACTGGCCGACACCACCCCACTGGGGCTGGCCGCCGCGCAGCGGCTACGCCCGGCCTGCGACCGCGTGCTGGCAGTGGTGCGGCCGGGCAGCGACCGGCTGGCGGAACTGCTGGCTGCAGAAGGCTTCGAACTCGTGGTCAGCGCAGACGCCCGCCTCGGGATGGGCCTCAGCCTGGGAGCAGGCGTCCGCGCCGCAGCAGATGCTGCAGGCTGGATCGTCGCACTGGCGGACATGCCCTACATCGCACCCGCCAGCTACGGCCACGTGGCAACGGCCCTGCGCGCCGGCGGCAGTATCGTGGTCCCGGAATACCGGGGGCGCCGGGGGCACCCGGTAGGCTTTGCCCGCCAGTGGGGTGAGCAACTCACGGCGTTGACTGGCGACGAAGGGGCACGGCGGATCGTGGCGGCTTTTCCCGAAGCGATCGTGCGGTGCGAGACGGACGACCCCGGGATCATGCGGGATGTGGATCAGATGGCCGACCTGACGGATCGCGCGCCGGCTCGATGATGTGTTCGGGCCGGGGCGTATGTGACTGGCCACAAGGATCTGGACAGACCCGTTGCAGGGGCATAGGGTTTGGGCAACCCGTTAAAGTCATGTGTGAGGTCAACCAAATTGAGCATGTCGTCACTTCTCTGGGGTTTGCTTTTCGGCTCTGCCGGCCTTGGCTTCTTCCTGTACGGCAAGAAGCAGCAAGCCGTCGTCCCGCTGTTCTCCGGTCTGGCCCTCATGGTCTTCCCGTATTTCGTTTCCAACACGATCCTGCTGGTCGCGATCGGGGTCGCGCTCATCGCCCTCCCCTATTTCGTCAGGATCTGAGCGTGCCGTTTCCTCATCGCATGGCCAAAACGCGGGACACCGGCTCATGAAATTCTTTCCATACCTTGTGGGCATCGGCGCCGTAGTCTTGCTGGGTGCCTGCACATCCACCCATGCCCCCCTCGCGACCGTCCCGGCGGTCGATCTCGAGCGCTATTACGGCACGTGGTACGAGATCGCGCGGCTTCCCAACCGCTTCCAGGCGATGTGCGTTTCGGATACCCGGGCAACGTATCGCCCGGATGGGAAGGCGGTCAAGGTGGTGAACCGGTGCCGTACTGCAGACGGCAAGATCGAGCAGGCCGATGGCATCGCCAAGGTCGTGGCGGGAAGCCAGGGCACCAGGCTGCGGGTGAGTTTCTTCCGCACCTTCTATGGCGACTACTGGATTCTTGACCTCGATCCGGACTACCGCTGGGCGCTGGTGGGCGAACCGGGCCGCCACTATGCATGGATTCTGGCACGGCAGCCCAAGCTCGACGCGGCGACGCTGGAGGCATTGCTGGCACGGGCCGCGGTGCTCGGATTCGACCGGCATGCGTTCATCATGACCCCGCAGACCAGCGCGGCGCCTTGACGCCGAGGCAGTCGCCATGCCCGCCACCCTGCACGCCGTTCAGGCCGACATCGCCACGCTCCAGGTCGACGCCATCGTCAACGCGGCCAATTCGTCGCTGCTCGGCGGCGGTGGCGTCGATGGCGCGATCCATCGTGCGGCCGGGCCGGCGTTGCTGGAGGCATGCCGGCTGCTGGGCGGATGCCCGACCGGCGATGCCAAACTCACGCAAGGCTATCGCCTGCCAGCCCGCTTCGTGATCCATGCCGTCGGCCCGGTGTGGCATGGCGGCGAACACGGTGAACCTGAACTGCTGGCGTCGTGCTACCGCCGCGCGATCAAGCTTGCCGCACAGCACGGCATCCGCACGCTGGCTCTCCCCGCCATCAGCACGGGAGCTTACGGCTACCCGTTCGAGCCCGCTGCCCGGATCGCCATTGCCACGGTCCGCGCGGCGACCTACGTGTCCCCCGGGATCCGGGAAGTCATCTTCTGCTGCCATTCGGCCGATGGCCTGGCGGTCTATGAAAGACTGCTCAGCCAGACAGCGACCTAGTTTCTGAATGGCCCGGTCAAATGGCGTTATGCTCCGGGTTCATGCACGCGAACCCTCCCTCTTTAGGCCACAGGCTGCTGCAGGACGTCATGTCGCTGCTGGCCTGGAAACCGTCCACCCGCCCTTGGCACATTCCCTTCCTCGCCTCGCTCTGCGTGGGCTTTCCGGCGCTGATCGGGGTTCATTTCGGCCGTTTCGATTCCGGGGTTCTTGCGAGCATCGGCGCCTTGGTCATCCTGTACATGCCGCACACGTCCATCCCGCACCGGATGGTGACGCTGGCCACATGTTCCCTCGGACTCACTGCCTGTTTCGCCCTCGGCGTCAGCACGAGTTTCAATCCGTATGTATCCGCCGCGGTGCTGGGGCTGAC